>NZ_JCAFTW010000011.1:0-204017 GCF_059370655.1 Stenotrophomonas sp. YJH_SMC_133
CACCAGGATCGCGCCGTCCATCTGGGCGGCACCGGTGATCATGTTCTTGACGTAGTCAGCATGGCCCGGGCAATCGACGTGGGCGTAGTGACGGACCGGGGATTCGTATTCGACGTGCGCGGTCGAGATCGTGATACCACGAGCCTTTTCTTCCGGAGCGGCGTCGATCGAGGAGTAGTCCTTGAACTCGCCACCGAAGCGCTCGGCACCGATCTTGGTCAGTGCGGCGGTCAGCGTGGTCTTGCCGTGGTCGACGTGACCGATGGTGCCGACGTTGACGTGCGGCTTGGTGCGCTCGAACTTACCCTTGGCCATGGCTGCTTATCTCGAATTCGTCTGAGAGGTGATGCTTAAGATGGTGCTCACGAAAGGAATCGAACCTTCGACCTCTTCCTTACCAAGGAAGTGCTCTACCGACTGAGCTACGTGAGCCGAGTTTTGCATTATGACATGAACTCGATAATATTCAAAGTTCATTCAATGGAGCGGGAGACGGGAATCGAACCCGCACCATCAGCTTGGAAGGCTGAGGTTCTACCATTGAACTACTCCCGCGCCGGGAATGTCACAACGTGAAACTGGTGGAGGGAGGTGGATTCGAACCACCGAAGGCGTAAGCCAGCAGATTTACAGTCTGCCCCCGTTGGCCGCTTGGGTATCCCTCCTTACCACCCCATTCCGTTGCCGCCGAAGCGTTGCGGTGTGTGGTGGTGAGCCGCTTATTCTGCTGATGGGACGGGGGGCTGTCAACGCTTTTTTCCATTTTTTTCACACGCTGTCGCAAACCCATTGATACGCAAGGTTATTGCCCGGGAACCGGCAGGGTCTCGTTGGCGAAAATTGCGACATGAGGGACGCCGTCGCCGCCGATCCAGCCCCGATACATGCCCTGGGTGTTGAACGGCGTGGCCATTTTTCCGTCTGCGCCGAGCACGATCGCACCGCCGTCGCCGCCCATCTGCGGAATCGTCTCGTTGATCACGCCCTTGCCGGCCTGCTCCGGGCTCTGCCCCTGGTAGCGCATGCGCGCGCAGATCTCGTGCGCGGCCGCAGTGCGGATGTAGTACTCGCCCCACCCGGTGCCGGACACCGCGCAGCGTGCGTCGGCCCAGGTGCCGGCACCGATGATCGGCGAGTCACCGACCCGGCCGTAACGCTTGTTGGTCATGCCCCCGGTGGAGGTGCCGGCGGCCAGATGCCCCTGCGCGTCCAATGCGACCGCACCAACGGTACCGAAGTGCTTTGCAGTCTCCAGGTCAGCATGCGCCTGGCCGCTGGCCTCTTCCTTCAGCGCGCGCTGCAGCTGCTGCCAGCGCTTCTCTGTACGGAAGTAGGAGGGATCGACCAGAGGAATGCCCTGCTCGGCCGCGAAGGCTTCGGCGCCCTGCCCGACCATCATCACGTGGCGGGATTTCTGCATCACGGTCTGCGCCAGCAGGATCGGGTTGCGCACCCGCTGCACGCCCGCCACCGCGCCCGCCGCCTGGTTCGCGCCATCCATGACCGCCGCATCCAGCTCGTTGTGGCCGTCGTGGGTGAACACCGCGCCCTTGCCGGCGTTGAAGGTGGGATCGTCCTCCAGCACGGTGATCGCGGCGGTGACTGCGGCCAGCGCGGGGCGCCCCGCCGCCAGTTCCGCATGGCCCTTCAGCAGTGCCGCCCGCAGCGCGTCACGTGCGGCCTTTTCCTCGGCCGGCGACAGGTCCTTGCGCTCGACGCCGGCGCCGCCGTGGATGACCAGCAGCGGTGAAGCGGCCGGTGCGGCCTGGGCAAGCATGGGCAGGGACAGCAGCGCAGACAGCGCCAGGCGCAGTTTCATCGGATACGTCTCCAGCAGTAGCGGGGAATGGATTGCAGGGTAGTGCCGGCCGCTGGCCGGCGGGGGGCGTATCAGGGAAGGTGGGTTGCCGGCGAGCGGCCGGCACTACCGAAGCGTGAACTCAAGCTCACCGTCGCTGACGTCGGCCACGGCCTGATAGTCGGCCTCGGCCTGGACGTCATCCAGGCGCATGCGGCTGCCGCTGGCGACCACCGTTACCGGCACCGCGCGGAAGCGCAGCGGCTCGCCCTCGACCAGGCGGTCGGCATCGCGGCCAGGGTTGACCACCCAGACCTTGCCCTCGCCGTCAGCACTGTAGACCTGCGCCTGGCCATCAGGCTCCACGCACAGGGCGGTGTCCTCGTCGACGCCGATGCCGACGATGTCGGGGTCGCCACTGTCCTGTGCGGCACGCGCCACGAACACGATCAGGCGACCGAGCCGGTCGCGCTTGTCGAAGTGGGTGTCGGTGACCACGCGCTGCAGGTAGGGCATCTGCAGGAAGCCGCTGTCCATGGTCACCGCGCTGCCCATCGGGTCCGCCAGGGCGCCGGCAGAGGTGATGCTGCCGCCGTCCATCGCGCCGTAGGCATAGCCACCGAGGATGGCGAGCCCCGCACTGGTACCGGCAATCGGCTTGCCAGCGCGCACGTGGGCGTTCAGCGCGCGGTTGAGCGCAGTGCCCTTCCAGAAGCGGATGTAGCGCGACTGGTCACCACCGGCAATGAAGATGGCATCAGCTGCGGCAACCACGCGCAGCACGGCCGGATCGTCGGCGCCGCGGCGGCTGTCGAACACCAGCGTCTGCACTGCGGTGGTACCGCCGATCTCGCGGTACAGGCGGTCCTGCAGCTCATCACTGCCAGAAGCGCGCAGGATCAGCACACGGCCATTGCCAGCCTGCTTCAGCCACCAGTGGAAGGCCTCCGGCACCCATTCGCCACCGCCCATCAGCATCATGGCCGGTGCGCGCGGACCGGGCCGGGGCGCGTCGAGATCGCCGGCTTCGTAGTAGGCGAAGCCCGGGCCCTGCAGGTCCTGCGCAAGGGCGACCAACGGCACGGCCAAGACCAGCAGCGCCAGCCAGGCGAAGGGGGCACGCAGGGTCCGATGGAGGCGTCGCATCTTGATCTCCCTGAACAAAATCGACTTGCAAGCGTTTCCACTCTTTGCCAGATAGGGACCCAGTAGTCAAGGACATGAAAAAGGCGTTAAATGCGCGCGCCCGTTCCGGAAATCTGAATGGGGGACAGGGCCCCTCCTCTGCGGGCCGGCTTCATTTCCGAGAATTCCTCATGCGTAGAAAGGCGATGGCGTGGTCGATCCAGCTGGCGTTGATGGGCGTGGCTGCTTCCGCGGCGGCCCAGGCACCGGCTTCCTCCCCGGTTCAACAACTGGATGCGGTGCAGGTCACCGGTTCGCGCATTCCGCGCGCCCAGGTGGAAGGCCCCGCCCCGATCACGGTGATCGACGCCGAACAGATCCGCTCCAGCGGCTTCACCAGCGTGCCGGACGTGCTGCGTGCAATGACCCAGAACGGCGGTGAGACCCAGAGCCAGCAGTCTTCCAGCGGCGCCGACTTCTCGCCGGGCGCCCAGCAGGTGGACCTGCGCGGCCTGGGCCCGAACCACACGCTGGTGCTGGTCAATGGCCGCCGCATCGCCGACTTCCCGATGCCGTTCAAGGGCCGCAGCAACTTCACCGATGTCTCCAACATCCCGCTGGGGATGATCGAGCGCATCGAAGTGCTGACCGGCAGCGCCTCGGCCATCTACGGCTCGGACGCGATCGCCGGCGTGGTCAACTTCATCCTGAAGAAGAAGGCCGACGGCACCACGATCGACATGCGCATGGGCACCACCAGCGAAGGCGGTGGCGAGTCGTTCGACATGAGCCTGGCCAGCGGCTTCAGCCGCGGCAACTTCAACGCCGTGTACAGCGTCGAGCTGCAGTCGCAGACCCCGCTGTGGGCCTATGAGCGCGACATCCAGGATTCGACCCAGGACGGCCCCACCGAGGGCTCGCGCATCGCCCGCCGCGCTTACCTGCGTACGGACTACAACGACGACTACCTGGATCCGGGCGCGGCCACCTGCGAAGCGCTGGCCGGGCAGAACCAGGGCAGCACCTACCGCGCCTACCGCCCGCGCTACGGTTACTACTGCGGCAGCGACAGCTCGATCGGCTACGGCACCATCCTCAGCAAGCGCCGCGGCGCCAATGGCTACGCCTCGCTGAGCTACGACTTCGACAACGGCCAGCAATGGTTCGCCGATGTGCAGCTGGGCTACCACACGATGTCGCTGATGCGCGACGTCACCAAGTGGGGCCGCATGGACGCCAATGGCGATGAGTCGGGCTACTTCAACAACCAGGCCACCGGCGAGATCGAGTTCTGGCAGCGCCAGTTCTCACCCGAGGAAATGGGGGGCCTGCGCAATGCGATGGTGCGCAGCACGCAGAAGACCTTCAGCGTGACCACCGGCTTCAAGGGCAATCTGGCCGGCAACTGGGACTACGAAGCGGCGCTGAGCCATTCGCAGTACCAGTCGCGGATCAGCTGGGCGCAGATCATCGCCTCCAAGGCGAATGACCTGTTCCTGGGCCCGCAGCTGGGCGTGGACGACGACGGTTTCCCGATCTACAACGCGGCCCCGTCGCGGCTGTACCGGCCGCTGACCCGCGCCGAGTACGATTCGATTGCCGCACGCACCACCTATTCGCCGAAGTCGCGCACCGAGACGGCTGCATTCACGCTGACCAATTCCGCGCTGTTCGGCCTGCCGGGCGGTGATGCCGGGTTCGCCGCGACCGTGGAAGTGGGCCAGCAGGCCTATGCGCTGAATCCCGATCCGCTGGCCACCCAGTACTACTACTACAGCTGGAAGGATTCGGACGGCCAGGGCTCGCGCAACCGCTGGGCGACCGCCGCCGAGCTGCGCATGCCGCTGCACGAGACGGTCAACCTGAGCGTGGCCGGCCGCTACGACCAGTACCGCTATTCCGGCCACACCATCGGCAAGGCGACCTGGAGCGGCGGTCTGGAATGGCGCCCGATCGACACGCTGCTGGTACGCGGTTCGTATGGCACCGCGTTCCGCGCGCCGGACCTGCACTACGTGTTCGCCGGACCGGGCAACGACGAGACCACCGCCGAAGACCTGTACAGCTGCCGCGCCGATGGCGCCAGCGACTGTTCCGACTACGAGCGCAACCTGATCCGCAGCCGCACCGGCAACCGCCAGCTCGACCCGGAAACCAGCACCTCGTGGAGTGCAGGCTTGGTCTGGTCGCCGGCGATCGGCCTGGACCTGTCGGTGGACTGGTTCGACATCGACATGCGCAAGCAGGTGCAGGACATGGATGTGCGCACCCTCCTGGCCAACGAAGCGAACTGCCGGCTCGGCAGTGCCGACATCAATTCGCCGACCTGCGTGGACGCGCTCGACCGCATCACCCGTACCAGCGACGGCCGCCTGTACGGCGTGCGCGTGGCGCCGATCAACGTCGCCCGCGAGTCGACCTCCGGCATCGACGTCGGCCTGCGCTACCGCCTGCAGACCGGTATCGGCGACTTCATCCTCAATGGCACCCACACCTGGGTGAAGAAGCACGATTTCCAGCGCTACCCCGGCGATCCGACCCTGGACCAGTTCGCGGTCAACAGCGGATTCGACATCCCGCGCACCAAGACCAGCCTGAGCGTGACCTGGGAGAAGGACGCGTGGTCGGCCACGGTCTACGGTTCGCGCCTGGGCAAGCTGCCGACCTCGGACAACTACGACCAGTCGTTCGACTGGGAAAGCGGTGACAGCCCCTACGTGAAGGCGACCTACCGCTACAACGCCTCGGTGCAGTATCGCTTCGACGACCATTCGCGCCTGTCGCTGTCGGTGGTCAACGTGTTCAACAAGATGCCGCCGAAGGATGCCACCTACACCGCGTATCCGTACTACGACGTGTCCTGGTTCGACAGCGTCGGCCGCACCATCAACCTGCAGTACACCCACAAGTTCGGTGGCAGCGCGCTGTAAGTGCCCGGCCAATGTCGGTACAGGAAACCCCCGCTTCGGCGGGGGTTCCTTTTTTTGCCACCTGAACAGTGCCCGCGTGCAGGCTCCGGGCCGGTCGGCCAGCCGGAGATTTTAGGAAACAGCTGATTCCGCGCCGTCCGCGCCGCTTCCTAGCATCGTTGCATGTTCCGCTTCCCCCGCCCTTCGCTGCAGAAGACAGTGCCATCGACCACCGCGTCGGTGCTGTTGCGCTGCCTGACCGTCTGTGTCTTCATCTGCCTGGCCGCCGCGGCCGGGTTCTACCTGCTCACGGCATTCACCGAGGACATCTCGACCCATCGCCGCGAGATGAATGCAGCGGCCTACAGGGCCCAGATCTATTTCGACCAGCGCGAAGCCCTGCTGCGCTACCTGGGCGATTCGGTGCTGGCCGGCCGCCCGGATGCGCCAGCTGCGGACAGCGAAGGGATGCGCCAGGTGCCGCTGGATGGTCCCGGTGGCCAGCCGGGACAACGGCTGCTGTTGTCAGCGCGTGCCGAGCACACGCTGCAGGCGCTGCAGACGCACCTGCTGCTGGTCGATGCGCGGGGTGCGCATTGGCTGGCCGGCGACGCGGTCGACGTCGACCTGGCGCGCCTGCCGTCGCTGCGTGCACTGCAGGCGCGCAACGGCAGCCTCGAGGGCGCTGACCGGGTGTACTGGCTGCGCCCGGGTGACCGTGGCGTCGCACTGGCGCAGCCGGTGCAGTCCGGTCCCCATCCGGCGCAGTGGCTGGTACTGCTGCTTGATACAGATGCAGCGGCGGGCATGATCGATGGCCAGGGCATCGGCGGTTATGCGTTGCTCGACCGTTCTGGGCAGCCTGCATTGTCCAGCCAGGCGCCGCGGCTGGATCGCGCGGGCTGGACAATCCTGCGGGAACGCCAGGACGACAGCTTCGGTACGTTATGGAGCGGCGGCCTGCCGCGCGGCGTAGCGCTGGTGAAAAGTGTCGGCAATGACGGCTGGCGGTTGGTCTACCACCTGCCGCCGCAGCTGCTGCTGGGCGACCTGGCCGTGCCCCTGCTGGTCTGCGTGCTGTTGCTGCTGCTGGCCGGTGTTGCGCTGCGCCTGCTACGGCATCGCGTGGACCTGCAGCTGATCCAGCCGGCCCTGCAGCAGCACCGCCGCCTGCTGGAGAACCTGGACTTCAGTTCGACGGTGATCGACATGGCGCCGGTCGGCATCTGCGTCCTGCGCCGCAACGACCGCGCGCTGCTGCTGTCCAACCAGCTGCTGCGCGACTGGCTCGGCGAGGAAGGCGAACACAGCGACTGGCAGGCGCCATGGCGCGGACATGCCGGCGAGCGCGGGCGCGGACTGGAATTCACCGCCCGCGACGGGCGCCAGCTGCAGGTGCTGCACGCCGCCTGCCGCTACCAGGGCGATGATGTGCTGCTATGCGTCTTCCATGATATTTCCCGACACCGCCAGGCACAGGCCGCACTGTCGTCGGCACGCCAGGCGGCCGATGCGGCCAATCAGGCCAAGAGCGCGTTCCTGGCCACCATGAGCCATGAAATCCGCACTCCGCTGTACGGCGTGCTGGGCACGCTGGAGCTGCTGGGGCACACCTCGCTGGACGCCCGGCAGTCGCAATACCTGCGCACCATCGAGAGTTCCTCGTCGGTCCTGCTGCAGTTGATCAGTGATGTGCTGGATGTGTCCAAGATCGAGTCAGGGCAGCTCAGCCTGGAGCCGGCGGCGTTCTCGCCGCGCGAGCTGACCGAGAGTGTGCTGCGCAGCTTCGCCGCGTCAGCCACCTGCAAGGGCCTGCAGATCCTGGTCTGCACCGATCCGCGCCTGCCGACGCGGGTGCTCGGTGATGCCGACCGCATCCGCCAGGTGCTGGGCAACCTGCTCAGCAACGCGATCAAGTTCACCGAGCATGGCCGGGTGATGTTGCGCGTGCGCCAGGTGCAGCGCGAAGGTGAATCGAGCGTGCTGGCCTGGCAGGTGACCGATACCGGCGTGGGTATCGCTGCGGAGGAACAGGCGCGGCTGTTCGAACCGTTCCGCCAGGTCCGCGGCGCGGCCAGCGCGCAGGGTACCGGCCTGGGCCTGTCCATCAGCGACCGTCTGGTGCGCTTGATGAGCGGCGAGCTGCAGGTGGTGAGCGAGCCGGGCCTGGGCAGCAGCTTCAGCGTCCGCCTGCCATTGCCGGTGCTGGCCGCTGCCGAGGATGGGCCCACATTGCTGCCGGAACCACCGATCCTGGTGCGCGGCCGCGACCGCGAGCTGGTCGACAGTGCCTGTGGCTGGCTGTGTCGCTGGGGTGCCAACGCGCAGCCCCTGCTTGGTGACCCGACGCTGCTGGACCATGACGGCGCGATCCTGATGGATGGCGAAGCAGCCACTCCGCTGGCATGGTCGGGCCCGCGCGTGGTGGCATCGATCGAGGGCGGTGACCAGCCGATCACTGCCGCCGATGGCAGCCTGGTCGTGACCCTGCATGGCATGACCGCGATCGGCAATGCGCTGGCCAACGTGCAGCAGCAACGTGCGGCGCAGCCGGAGACCACGCGCTTGGCACCGCCCGTGCCGCTGGGGCTGCGCGTGCTGGCGGTCGAGGACAACCCGATCAACCGGGTGATCCTGGCTGAGCAGCTGCGCACCCTCGGCTGCGACGTGGAGCTGGCACAGGATGGCATTGAAGCGCTGCAACGGTGCCGCGAGCAGTGCTTCGATCTGGTGGTGACCGACATCAACATGCCGCGCATGGACGGCCACGCGCTGGCCCGCGAGCTGCGCGATGACGGCAACCTGGTACCGGTGATCGGCGCCACCGCCAATGCCACCGCCGAAGAGCGCGAGCGCTGCCTGGCCAGTGGCATGCAGGGCTACCTCAGCAAACCCATCGACATCGCCCGCCTGCGCAAGGCACTCACCGCCCTGCGCCAAGGAGATCCCGCATGACCCAGCGTGTCCTGATCCTGGAAGACCAGCCCTTCCAGCGTGGTTTCCTGGCCAATCTTTTCGGCAGCCGTGCCGGCGTCCAGGTCGATGCCTGCGAAGACGTGGATGCCGCCATCGCACTGTGTGCCTGCCAGCCCTACGACCTGGTGGTCAGTGACCTGCTGATGCCCGGGCAGGACGGCATCCAGTTCATCCAGGCGCTGGCGGCGCAGCCACGCCCCCCCCGCCTTGCCGTGGTCAGCGCGGCCCCGCGGCGGATGATGACCTCGGCACGGCTGATGGCCGAATCACTGGGGCTGGAGGTGATCGGCCTGCTGCCCAAGCCGGTGGCGGCCGCCGAAGTGAATGCCCTGTTCGAGGCGCTGGCGCAGGCGCGTCCGGCCACTGGCAAGGCCCCCACGCGCGCGGCGGCTGCACCCGAACCGGATGTTTCGCAGCTGCGCCAGGCCATGGCCGATGGCAGCCTGACGGCCTGGTTCCAACCGAAGAAGTCACTGCAGTCAGGGCGGGTCGTGGCGGCCGAGGCACTGGTGCGCTGGCGCCATCCGCAGCTGGGCACGCTGGCCGCTGGCAGCTTCCTCCCGGCGATCTGCCGATACGGGCTGGAGGGCGATCTGCTGCGGATGATGCTCAAGGCCAGCATCAGCGCACAGGCACGCTGGCGCAAACAAGGGTTCCGGGTACCGGTATCGATCAACCTGCCCCCTCACCTGCTGGAGCAGTCGGACCTGCCCGACGAACTGCTGGCACTGACCCTGGCCAACGGCGGTACGCCTGGTGAATTGTGCTTTGAGCTGATGGAAAACAGCACCACGCGGCACGTCAGCGACTTCTACGCCGGTGCCTGCCGGCTGCGCATGAAGGGCTTCGGCCTGGCCCAGGATGATTTCGGGCAGGGTCTGAGCTCGGTCCACAACCTGGTCAATACCCCCTTCACCGAGGTCAAGATCGACCGCGCGCTGGTCAGCGGCTGCGCCCGTGACCCGGCCCTGCACCTGACCTTGTCGACGGTGATCGCGCTGGCCAACCAGCTCGGGCTGACCATCGTGGCCGAGGGCGTGGAAAGCGATGCCGACCTGGCCGCGTTGCGCCAGCTCGGCTGCAGCCAGGTGCAGGGTTTCCTGATCTCGCAGGCGCTGCCCTCAGATGAGTTCACCCGCCTGCTGGACGAAGAAGCACCGCGACTGGACGAAAGATCGCGAGCCGCCCTGAGCTGACACGGTTTCCACAGCGACTTCACAACATCATCAAGTGGCATTGACGATCCTGTCTGTGCAGTGGCGGCGGACTTTGCGCTGCCGCCACCGGTGCCGCTGTCCGCCCCTGCCCTGAGACCCGCCATGCCGGCCGAGGCCGCCCCTGTTCGCCGACTCGCTCGCCGCTCACTGCGTGTCCACGCCCTGCTGATCGGCGTGGTGGTGCTGGCGACCCTGCAGGCCGGACTGCTGCTGTCTGCCGGCTCGCAACTTTTGAACGAAGAGCGCAGCAAGATCGAGTACCACTTCCGCCGCCTGGACGGCACGCTTCGCGAGCAGGAGCGCTTCCTGCGCCAGTGGCGGCTGCACGATGTCGGCGCACGAGGACAGCCGGTTGCCGATGCCAGCGTGGAACTGCAACGCGGCCCGTTGTTCGCCAACTTCGCGGCGATCGGGAGCGAGGGAGCCAGTCTTTCGCTACCGAACGAGCTGGGCGATCGTTTCCTGCGCTTCTACGGCACGTTCTGGTCGGCCTCGCACTACCCACCACCGCAATGCCTGCTGGTCGATGGCCAGGGCACGCGCGGGCTGCTGGCACCGGTGCAGATCGGCGTTACCGATGCGAGCCAGAACAGCCCGCATCACCTGCGCCCGGCGATCGCCGACATCCACCGGGTCATGGGCACGCGTCCGGCGCTGCAGCGCGGTGGCATCGTCTGGGTGAGCGTACCGTGGCGCGACCGGCAGACCCGTTTGCTGGCCATCGCGCATGCGCCGCAGGATGCACGCCTGTGGGGCGAGGACGACAAGGATTCACAGGCCGCGCTGGCCTGCCTGCTCGATCCGGGACGTGTCGATGACTACCGGCAGGTGCTGGGTGTTCCGGTGTTCCAGCGGCTGTCGCTGTTCGATACCGATGGCCAGCGCCTGCTGGGCGATGCAGCAGACGCCAGTGACGCTGGCACCTCCTGGAAGGCCGGCCTTGCAGGCCTGCAGTTCCGCATGCGCAGCGAGCGCGGCTGGCTGGCGGTGTACCACGTCAGCTGGCGGCAGGTGTTCCAGCACCCACAGGGGCCCTTGCTCGGCGCGATCGTGGTGGCCCTGCTGCTGGCGTTGGGTGGCACGCTGCTGCTGCGCGCGTATCGGCGTTCGGTCATCGAACCACTGCGCAGCAACCACGCGCGCCTGCTGGAAAGCGAGGCCTTCAGCCGCACCATCCTGGACAACGCGCCGATCGGGCTGTGCCTGCTGCGCCGTACCGATGGCAATGTGCTGCTGGACAACACCCTCGCCCGCCGCTGGCTGGGCGAAGACCACCACAGCGGAGGCTGGCATGGCCCTTGGCGGCGCAGCGTGCTGGCCGCTGGAGGCACCACGCTCGGCGATGGGCTGGCCTACACCACGCCCGAAGGCCGCCACCTGCTGGTGACCGCGACGCCGGCGCGCTATCGCGGCGAGCCGGCGGTGCTGTGTCTGTTCATCGATCTCAGCAGCCAGCATGAAGCCGAACAGGTGCTGCAGCAGGCGCGCCGTGCCGCCGACCAGGCCAACCGGGCCAAGAGCCAGTTCCTGGCCACCATGAGCCATGAAATCCGCACGCCGCTGTACGGCGTGCTCGGCACCCTCGAACTGCTCGGACTCACACCACTGGATGCGCGGCAGCAGGACTATCTGGCGACGATCCAGCGTTCGTCCTCGACCCTGATGCAGCTGATCAGCGACATCCTCGACGTCAGCAAGGCCGAGGCCGGGCAACTGAGCCTGGAGCCCAGCCCGTTCGATCCGGTGCGACTGACCGAGGATGCGCTCGACTCGTATGCTGCCGCGGCCGCCAACAAGGGGCTGCGGTTCTACGCCTGCATCGATGCCGACGTGCCACCCGTGGTGTGCGGTGATGCCGCGCGGATCCGCCAGGTCCTCAACAACCTGATCAGCAACGCACTGAAGTTCACCGACAGCGGGCGCGTGGTGGTGCGCGTTTCGGCACGCTGGCAGGAGCAACGCTGCTGGCTGCAGTGGCAGGTCGCCGATACCGGTATCGGCATTGCCAGCGAACACCAGGCGCACCTGTTCGAGCCGTTCTTCCAGGCCAACCCGGGCACCGATGCGATGCGCGGCACCGGCCTGGGGCTGGCCATCTGCGCGCATCTTGTGGCGTTGATGGAAGGCCAGCTGCGTGTGGTCAGCGAGAGCGGCCTGGGCAGCAGCTTCAGCGTCGAACTGCCGCTGCCACCGGCGCCGGCGGATCCGCAGCAATCCCCTGCGCCGCAGCTGCCTGCGGGCCTGCAGATCCAGGTACGGGGCGGCGTGCGCGAGCTGGTGCAATCGCTGTGCGAACGCCTGCAGCAGCGTGGTGCACAGGCCAGCGTGTACCGGGAAGACAGCACGGCAGACTTGCCATCGCCCACCGTGCTGCTCGACCTGGTCCTTGACGACCCGCTGCCCCGGTGGGCCGGTGGACCGCGTGTGGTCGCCTGCCGCGAAGGCGGCGTGCGCCCCCGGCACATTGATGGCTTCTGGCAGGTTGGCCTGCACCGGTTCGATGCGATCGTGCTCGCGTTGGCCGCGGCCAGTGGCCAGCCACTGGCGGCGAGCGCCGAAGGGCGCCTGCCGGCGACGCGTCGTTTCGGCCTGCAGGTGCTGGTGGCCGAGGACAACCCGATCAACCAGGCGATCCTGCGCGACCAGCTGGAACAGCTCGGCTGCCGTGCCGTGGTCGCCAGCGATGGCAATGAAGCGCTGGGCTACTGGCAGCAGGGCGCGTTCGCGCTGGTGCTGACCGACCTGAACATGCCCGGGATGGATGGCTATGGCCTGGCGCGCGCCTTGCGGGCGCGCGGTGTCAGCGTGCCGATCCACGGAGCCACCGCCAACGCCGATCCGGCCGAACGCCAACGCTGCCAGGAATCGGGCATGCAGGGCGTGCTGGTCAAGCCGATCACGCTGGAAGCGCTGCAACGCCTGCTGATCCGGATCACCCAGGGCGATGTGGCGGTTTCCGCGCCGCCGCAAAGTCCTGTATCCACCGATACGCGCGATGATGATCCGCCGCTGCAGGTTCCCGCAAGAATGCAGGCATTGTTCGTGCAGACCATGCAGGCTGACCTGGACAGCCTGCGCCAGTCGATTGCCACCGCCGATCCCGCGCGCGTGGTGCAGGTACTGCATCGCATCCGCGGCGCACTGGTCATCGTCGGCGCACCTGCGCTGGTGGACAGCGGCCTGCAGATCGAACAGGGCCTCGCAGGCGGCGATGACCTGGTCACCCAGGAGGCTCCGCTTGCCGGCTTCCAGCGACGCCTCGAACAGCTGCTGCATCCGCTGCTCGGCGCGGTATCTCCTTCCTCATCTGACGACCCGAACCCGCCATGACCACACGGATCCTCATCGCCGACGACCACCCGATCGTGCTTGCCGGCATCCGCGACGTACTGGCCGGGGAGCTGGACCTCGAGGTCGTGGGCGAAGCGGCCGACCCGGCGACGCTGATCGAGCTGATGACCCGGACCCGGCCACAGGCGGTGATCACCGACTACAGCATGCCAGGGGGCGACCGCTTCGGGGACGGCATCAAGCTGATCTCGTTCCTGCGCCGCAGCTTCCCGGAGACGCGCCTGCTGGTGCTGACGATGGTGTCCAACCCGTCGTTGGTTGCGGCGATGTATGCCGCTGGTGCCGGCGGCGTGGTGCTCAAGAGCCATGGATTGGGCAGCCTGGTACAGGCCCTGCGCGTGGTGCTGGCCGACCGCGTCTACCGGCCCCCGGGCCTGCTGCCGGTAGCGGCGAGCGAGCCGGCCGATGCCGATGCGGTGCGTGCGCGGCTGTCGCCGCGCGAGCTGGAAGTGATCCGGCTGTTCACCGGCGGCATGAGCGTGGGCGACATTGCACGCCAGCTGCAGCGCAGCGCCAAGACGGTCAGCACGCAGAAGATCAGCGCGATGCGCAAGCTGGGCGTGGACAGTGATCAGGCGCTGATCGAGTACTGCCTGCAGGCCTCGTTGTTCGCCTGAGGTCCACTCCAGGCTGAACCCTGCAGCCCCTGTACAAGGGTCTGCACCGGCTTTAGGAAACGCCTGATTCCATAGGACAGCGCCGATTTCTAGGCTGGACGCATCCCGCCTTGGTGCGCCTGCCGGCAGTAGCTGCGTCGCCCTGGGGGACGGAAGTCCGATGGCGCCTGCAGCTGCCATCGCGTGTGGCTTCCGCAGCGACGCGGCCCTGCCGCGCCAGTTCGCGCAGCCGTGCTGCGCCCTGCCACAGGAAGTCCAACAGAATGTACGCCTCCCCCACACGGTACCGCCGTGCGCCCGGGCGCGCGCGCCTCGCGCCTGCCCCCCTTCTTCCCAGCCTGCTGGCCACCGCCCTGTGGGCGGCGCTGCCGGTCCACGCTGCCGATCTGACCGGGCCGCTGAAGGTCATCAATGGCCAGACCCTGCAGCTGGATGCGAGCGATACCCTGCTGCACTCCATGGGCGGCTTCGCCCTGGACGTGAACGGAGCCGGCAGCACGGCAACGCTCGATGGCACGCGCGTCGATGTCACCGGCGGCGGCAGCGCAATCCAGGCCTCCGCAGGTGGCAGTGTTCTTGTACAGGGAGGTCACATACAGCTTGGCAATGGAAGTTCAGGCGTCGGTTATGCGCTCAACGCAACCGGCATCGGCAGTGTCATCCACGCCAGCAACCTGGTCATCAATGCCTATCGCAACAGTTCCGGCTACGGCACGGTCAACGCCACCAACGGCGGCAAGATATGGCTCGATGGCGGCAGTGTAAGCAGCGATGGTCATGCCCTGTATTCCAGCGGACGTGGAAGCGAGCTGCATGTATCGGGTACCACGATCAGCAACGGTGCCGGCCGCGCCATCTATGCCGACGGCGGCGCACTGCTTTCGTTGGAATCACTGGCGATGACGTTCGCGCAGGCGACCAACGGTTCCAGCGGCCGCCTGTCCGCAAGCGGCAGCGGAAGCGTGTTGTCGCTGCGCGATGTGGATGTCATCAATGGCTACTTCGACATTGACAACGGGGGGATCCTCCGCATCACCGGGGGCACCGCCACCGCCAACGGCAGCAGCATCCGACTGATGGGAAACCGGACCAGTCGAACGTTCGCCACAGCGGAAATCACCAATGCCCGCTTTGAAAGCACCGGCGGCTACGGCGTCAACGTCAACAGCTGGGGCAAGTTGACCGCCGAGGGCGCGCACTTCACCGTGCGCGATGGCAGTTCCGGGATCTGGCTGTCCGGTGCCGACTCGCTGGCGGACCTGAGCAACACTGTGATCAGCACCTTTGGTGACAACGGGTATGGCCACGGTGTGGACGTATGGGGTGGCACCGCGACGATCACCGGTGGCAGCATTGATACCCATGGCGATGGCGTCTACGGCCTGCGCGCTTCCGGCAGCAACCCTCCAACGCCCTACTCCCGGATCCGTGCCAGGAATCTCGACATTGCGACCTACGGTGCGGTGTCCGGTGGTGTGTTCCTGGGCGGCAGTACCGCGGACATACAGCTGGACGGCGGCTCGATCACCACCCATGGCGCAGCCTCGTTCGGCATCGTGCAGATGAACACTGCAAAGCTCACTGCGGACGCCCTGCACATCCAGGCGCTGGGAACGAACTCGGGCGCCTATCGTTCCTACATCACCGTATTTGGTCCCTACTGGGATCGGCTGGTGTTCAACGACAGCCAGATCGAGACCCTGGACGGCCCAGCGTTGTGGCTGCAGGGAAGCAACCACGAACTGACACTCAACAATACCGCCGTTGTCGCCCGTCAGGCAGGTGACCTGGTTGGCGGCCGACTGCTGAGGGTCAGCGATACCGTGTTCACTGATGGCAGCTCGGTGGCAACGTCCGAGATCCGCTTCACCGCGAACAACAGCCGCCTGAGCGGCGACGTGGTCGTCGACAGCGCGACTGCGGAGGTGCACATGGTGCTGCGCAACGGTACTCAGTTCAGCGGCGCCCTGCGCAACGACTCCGGTTACCAGGTCGCACAGCTGGCGCTGGATGGCAGCAGCCAGTGGAACGTGCGTGACAGTTCCAGCGTCGGTGCACTCGAACACGCCGGCACCATTGCCTTCGATGCACCGGCGGCGGGCGGTTTCAAGACCGTCACTGTCAGCGGCGACTACGTGGGTAACGGTGGCCACTGGATCTTCAACCGTGCACTGGGGGACGATACCTCGCTCGGCGATCAGCTGGTGATCAGCGGCAACAGCAGCGGCACCGCCAGCGTGAGCGTGCGCAATGCCGGCGGCGCCGGTGCACTGACCCAGGAGGGCATCCGCCTGATCACCGTAGGTGGCCAGTCCGATGCTCAGTTCGGCCTGCAGGGCCGCGCGGTTGCCGGTGCCTACGACTACTTCCTGTTCAAGGGCGGCGTGTCGACCCCGGATGATGGCAACTGGTACCTGCGTTCGGAATACGTCGATCCTGTCGATCCAGTGGATCCAGTGGATCCAGTGGACCCCGTCGATCCCGTCGATCCCGTCGATCCCGTCGATCCTGTCGATCCTGTCGATCCTGTCGATCCTGTCGATCCCGTCGATCCCGTCGATCCGGTAGATCCAGTTGACCCGACACGTCCGAAGGTGGAACGCCCGGAACCGGCGGCCTACCTGGCCAACCGCAGCGCCGCGCTGGGCATGTTCCGGCACAGCCTGCACGACCGCGCCGGTGATCCCGCCGCCGAAGCGGGCGTCAGCGGCGATGCCGTGGCCTGGATGCACCTTCGCAGCGCGCAGCCCGACAGCCACGACCGCAACCGCCAGGTCCAGGTCGATGGGCAGATCAGCAGCGTGCTGGTCGGCGTCGGCCGCCGTTTCGAGGTGGGTGGCAAGGGCGAACTGCAGGCAGGTGCGATGCTCGGTCACGGCCGTGCGCGCAATGACAGCCGATCGCAGGTGACCGGCTACGCCGCGCGGGGCGTGGTCACCGGCACCAGCGTGGGCGCCTATGCCACCTGGCTGCAGGATGCACGCATGCAGGGCGGCGCCTATGTGGACGGTTGGCTGCAGTACGGCCGCTTCCGCAACAGCGTGCAGGGCGAAGGCCTGCAGAAGGAGCGCTATGACGCCCGCAACTGGAGTGCGTCGGCCGAAGCCGGCTATGTGCTTCCCCTGCGGCGCACCGCGCAGCGCGGCATCTACCTGGAACCGCAGCTGCAGGTGGTTCACAGCCGCTATGACAGCGACCGCGTGGTCGAGGCCAACGGCACGGTGGTCGAGGACCGCGGCGGTAGCGAGACCAGCAGCCGCCTCGGCCTGCGCCTGTACAGCCGCGGGTTGAGCCCGGCGCAGGGCCAGGTGCACCCGTACGTGGCGGTGAACTGGTGGTCCGGCGGCAATGGCGCAGGCCTGGCGATGGACGGCGAGCGCCTGCAGCGGCAGCTGCCGCGCGACATCTACGAAGCCAAGGCCGGTGTGCAGGTGAATCTGTCCGGCGGTTGGCGAGGCTGGGGTGAATTGAGCCGGCAGAGCGGTGGCATGGGCTTCCGCGATATCAGTGCGCAGATGGGCGTGTCGTACACCTGGTGATGCGGGAAGTGCCCGGCAAGGGAGTGCCGGGCGCTTTTTCCACATGCCGCGTGGAAAGCGATGGGGGTTAGGTGTGGACAAGTGCCTGCGAACCGCATGGAGCAAGCGTTTCAGGACGTGGCTATTTTTTATCCATGCCTCTTCGCGGTTTTCCACACCCCTCGTGGAGAGTGGTTGGGATTTGATGTGGACAAGTAGGTGGGAGTGTTGCTGCGCAAGCGCTTCGAAGCGTGGTCAAAATTTGTCCACGCTGCACGATCGAGGCAGGTAGCGCCGAGCCCGCGCTCTGCTCACGTCCATCGCAGCCGTGCATCGGCTCGGCGCTGCATCAGGTTCGCCGGTTTTCCACACCCGACGTGGAAAGCGATGGGAGTTTGCTGTGGACAAGTACCGGCGAACATCACACCGCAAGCGTTTCGCAGCGTGGTGTTTTTTTGTCCATCGCCGGAAACGCGAACGCCCCGCACAGGGCGGGGCGTCCGGGGTCGATCCGATGCCGCTGGATCAGACGTTGAAGCGGAAGTGCAGGATGTCGCCTTCCTGCACGCGGTATTCCTTGCCTTCCAGACGCAGGCGACCGGCTTCCTTGGCGCCGGCTTCGCCCTTGTACTTGATGAAGTCGTCATACGCGATGGTTTCGGCGCGGATGAAACCCTTCTCGAAGTCGGTGTGGATGACTGCGGCAGCCTGCGGGGCGGTGGCGCCCTTGCGTACGGTCCACGCGCGGACTTCCTTCACGCCAGCGGTGAAGTAGGTCTGCAGGCCGAGCAGGCTGTAGGCCGCGTTGATCACGCGGTTCAGGCCCGGCTCGCTCAGGCCCAGGTCGGCCAGGAAGGTATCGCGGTCTTCGTCATCGAGCTGGGACAGCTCTTCTTCGATCGCGGCCGACACCGGCACCACCTGCGCGCCTTCGGCGGCAGCATGCGCACGCACGGCTTCCAGGTGCGGGTTGTTCTCGAAGCCGTCTTCCAGCACGTTGGCGATGTACATCACCGGCTTCAGGGTCAGCAGGAACAGGTCGCGCACCAGCGCCTTCTCTTCCTCGTCCAGGCCGACCGAGCGACCGGCCTTGCCGTCCGACAGCGCAGCCTGCAGCTTGGCCAGCACCGGCTTGCGCGCCGCTGCGTCCTTGTCGCCGCCCTTGGCCGCACGCTCGGCACGGTTCAGCGCCTTCTCGACACTGTCCAGGTCAGCCAGCGCCAGCTCGGTGTCGATGGTTTCGATGTCCGAGATCGGATCGACCTTGCCAGCCACGTGCACGATGTCGCCGTGCTCGAAGCAGCGCACCACGTGGGTGATCGCGTCGACTTCGCGGATGTGCGCCAGGAACTTGTTGCCCAGGCCTTCACCGCTGGCGGCACCGGCCACCAGGCCGGCGATGTCGACGAACTCGACCGCGGTCGGGATGACCTTCTGAGGGTTGATGATGCCCGCCAGCTCGTTCAGGCGCGGGTCCGGCACCGGCACGATGCCGACGTTCGGCTCGATGGTGCAGAACGGGAAGTTCGCCGCGGCGATACCCGCCTTGGTCAGCGCATTGAACAGGGTCGACTTGCCGACGTTGGGCAGGCCGACGATGCCGCATTTGATACCCATGGGTGACAGCTCTCTGGGGTGAAAGTGATTGGGGAAACAGCGGCCTGGGCGCTGCTTTTCCAATCATTCTCCGTACCGACCAACGGTCGGTACCTACCGGATTGGTTGGTTCCGTACCGACCAACGGTCGGTACCTACCGGATTGGTTGGTTCCGTACCGACCAACGGTCGGTACCTACCGGATTGGTTGGTTCCGTACCGACCAACGGCCGGTACCTAGCGGATTGGATGGTTCCACACCGACCAACGGTCTGTACCTACAGCTTATTTCGGGGTGTGCAGCCGCTTCATCGCTTCGCTGAAATCGCCCTGTACCGCCAGCGGCATCACGTCGATCGCATCGTCGATGGCGCGTGCGATCAGCACGTCGTCCTCCTTGGACGGGCGCCCCAGCACCCAACCCACTACGCGGTCCTTGTGGCCGGGATGGCCGATGCCCACGCGCAGGCGATGGAACTTGCCGTGGCCGAGCAGGCGGATGGTGTCGCGCAGGCCGTTCTGGCCGCCGTGGCCACCGTCGAACTTCAGCCGCGCCACGCCGGGCGCCAGGTCCAGTTCGTCGTGTGCGAGCAGGGTTTCTTCCGGTTCGATCTTCCAGAACCGCTGTGCGGCGGTGACCGACTTGCCGCTGAGGTTCATGAAGGTGGCGGGCTTGAGCAGCCACACCGTCTGCCCGGCGATCTCGACCTTGGCGGTCTCACCGAACAGCTTGCTGTCCACATTCCATCGCGCACCGGCTTTCTCCGCCAGGGCCTCAACGAAATGAAACCCGGCATTGTGCCGGGTCCGGGCGTGTTCCGATCCGGGATTGCCCAGACCGACGATCAGTCGCAGTCCTGCCATGGTTCCTTCCAGTACGGTGCCTGCCCGGAGGCAGGCACCGTAACGGTATTACTCGGCGGCAGCCGCTTCTTCGTCAGCCTCGTCGGCCTTGCCGGCCTTGGCGGTGACGATGGCGTCGTCGTGGTCCTTGCCCAGCGCCAGGGCCGGGATTTCCACGCCCTTCGGCAGCTTGATGTCGGACAGGTACACCACGTCACCGGCCTTCAGCTCGCCCAGGTCGACTTCGATCGACTCCGGCAGGTCCTTCGGCAGGCAGGTGATGGTCACTTCCTTCAGTTCGTGGGTGACCACGACGTCGGCAGCCTTGCCGGCCGGCGAGGTGTCTTCGTTGACGAAGTGCAGCGGGACCGAAGCGGTCAGGGCTTCGTTCTCGTTCACGCGCTGGAAGTCCAGGTGCATGATCAGCTGCTTGTACGGGTGGCGCTGCATGTCACGCAGCAGGACCTTCTGCACCTGGCCATCCAGGTTCAGGTCCAGGATCGAGGCATAGAACCACTCGTTCTGCTGGGCCAGCCAGATTTCGTTGTGGTCCAGGCTGATGGCGACCGGCTCGGCGTTGCCGCCGTACACGATGGCCGGGATCACACCGGCGTGACGCAGGCGGCGGCTCGCACCCTTACGCTGCAGTTCACGCTTGGTGACCTTGATTTCATGGGTCTTCGACATTTTCGACTACTCAGGTTGTTGCCGCGCCCTGCGGCGTGGCGGTTGAAGATGCTTCCGCGACCAGAAGCATCCGGGTATGCCCCCGCCGTTGCCGGCAGGGGCGAAAAACTCAGTCGACGTACAGCGAGCTGACCGACTCGCCGAAGGCGATGCGGCGCATCGTTTCGGCCAGCATTTCTGCCACGCTCAGCTGGCGGATCTTGCTGCACACCCGCGCCGCGTCCTTCAGCGGGATGGTGTCGGTCACCACCAGCTCGTCGAGCTGGGAATTGGTGATGTTGTCCACCGCCGGGCCCGACAGCACCGCGTGGGTGCAGTAGGCGGCGACCTTGAGCGCACCGCGCGCCTTCAGGGCAGCAGCAGCAGCGCACAGGGTGCCGGCGGTGTCGACGATGTCATCGACCATCACGCAGGTCTTGCCTTCGACGTCACCGATGATGTTCATCACGGTGGAGACGTTGGCGCGCGGGCGGCGCTTGTCGATGATCGCCAGGTCGGCGTCATCCAGGCGCTTGGCCACGGCACGGGCGCGGACCACGCCGCCCACGTCCGGCGACACGACGATCAGGTTCTCGGTGCCGTAGGCGCGCCAGATGTCGGCCAGCAGCAGCGGGGACGCATACACGTTGTCCACCGGAATATCGAAGAAGCCCTGGATCTGGTCGGCGTGCAGGTCGACGGTCAGCACGCGATCAGCGCCAGCGGTGCTGAACATCTTCGCCGCCAGCTTGGCGGTGATCGGCACGCGCGAGGAACGCATGCGGCGATCCTGCCGCGAGTAGCCGAAGTACGGCACCACGGCGGTCACGCTGGCCACCGATGCGCGCTTGAGCGCGTCGATCAGCACCAGCAGTTCCATCAGGTTTTCCGCGCTCGGCGCGCAGGTCGGCTGGATCACGAACACGTCCTGCTTGCGGACGTTCTCTTCGATCTCCACCTGCACTTCACCATCGGAGAAGTGCGAGACCAGCGCCTTGCCCGGGCGAACCCCCAGTTCCTTGCAGATGTTCTGCGCCAGACGTTTGTTGGCGTTGCCGGAAAAGACCAGCAGGTTCGGGGACTCTTGCATCATGATTGTCTCGGGCGGGGACGAGTGGCGGGGATCCGGAGTCGGCAAGGACCCCGATGGACCCTTGCTGCTGACAACACCGCGGTTGTTTCCACGTCCCGCGCGGGCGATGCGCTGGAAGGCGCGGACACAGCCGCTATTGGCAGGGGCGGTAGGATTCGAACCTACGAATGCCAGGATCAAAACCTGGTGCCTTGGGCCTCTTGGCGACGCCCCTGCATTGATAAATCAGTGTTGCTCGAGTGCATCCAGCAGTGGCGAACGCGCAACGCCCGCTGCCACCCTTGCCCGCAACTCCTTCGGCAACTTCGACCGTCCCTGCTCTGCGGCAGACTGCGATGCGAACTCGACGAAACAACCACTTCCCGAACCGGTCAGCCGCGCCGTGCCGATGTCGCTCAACGCGGCGAACGCTGCCTCGACGGCAGGCTCACGGCGGCGCAGCACCGGTTCGAACGCGTTCCCGACCAAGGTCCCGGAAGCGAAGTCCTCTATTTTCGCCACTGGGCTGCCGCGCGTCAAATCCGGGTCTGCGAACAGAGCCGGGGTGGGAACATGAACACCCGGTTCAACCACCACATACCAGGCCGGCTCCAGCACGATCGGCTGCAGGCGCTCACCCACCCCTTCGGCCCAAGCATTGCGCCCGCGCACGAACACCGGCACGTCAGCGCCCAGGCGCAGTCCCAGCGCAGCAAGCGCGTCCTCGTCCAGACCGGCACGCCAGAGCCGGTTCAGCACCACCAGTACGGTGGCCGCGTCGGACGAACCGCCGCCAAAGCCACCACCTGCAGGAACGTGTTTTTCGACGATGATGTCCGCGCCTTGCACGATATTGGCCGCATCTTTCAGAAGCCGCGCGGCGCGGACCGCCAGGTCATCCGCCTCGGCCACGCCAGCCAGCCCCTCGCCCTGCCGGCGCACCTGGCCGTCTTCGCGCAGGCGCAGACCGATGCGGTCGCCCCAGTCCAGCAGGCGGAACACGGTCTGCAGCTCGTGGTAGCCATCGGCACGGCGGCCGGTGATGTGCAGGAACAGGTTCAGCTTGGCCGGGGCCGGCCACCAGGACCAGCCCGTGTCATCGCGCCCGGCACTCATGGGGTGCCCTGCCCCCATTGGTCGACCAGCAGGCGCACCTTGGCGTCGCCATTGCTGGCCTCGATCCGGCGCGGCAGCGCCGGGCGCCCGGCCTCGGCCGGGTACCAGTCCAGGTACTGCACCTGCCAGCCCATCTGCTGCATGCGACGCGGCCGGCCTTCACCATCACGCTCGACCTTCTCCGGGCCGGCAGCATCACCGGCCACCAGGCCACGGATCCACGCCGGCAGCTGGTTGACCGGGATGTCCCAGCCGGTCGCCTCCAGCAGCAGTTGCTGGGCGTCTTCGCCGTCACGCGGCCCGCCGGCCAATCCTTCCAGCCGACCGGCTTCGGAATGGGTATCGCCGGTCAGCTTCCAGCTCTGCCGGGTCACCGGCGCGCTCAGCTCAACCACATAGCGGCGTCCTTCCTGCTTCCAGTCGATGCGTCCGCTGCCGCCATCCTTGCCCTTGCTGACCGCGACCCGGCCCTGGAAAGCCCAGTCCGGCTGTGCCTGCAGCGCGGCCACGCGCGCCGCCTCGGCCTGCGCCGCTTCGGCCGAAACAACCTCGACCACCGCCGGCGCCGGGATCTTCTGCGTGCCTACGCTGGTACAGGCGGTCAGCGCCAGGGCCGCGGTTGCCAACAGCAGCGGCCGGATCAGGGAAACACTCATGGATTGAATTTCTCACGGGCGCGCAGCAGCGCGCGGTTTTCAGGGTCGAGCTTGGCCGCTTCGTCGAAGAAATGGCGGGCCTCGTCATGCTTGCCCAGCACCCACAACACTTCGCCGACATGGGCGGCGATCTCGGGGTCCTTGGCCAGGGTCCAGGCACGGCGCAGCTGCACCAGTGCTTCTTCCTTGCGGCCCAGGCGATACAGCACCCAGCCATAGCTGTCGACGATGGCAGCGTTGTCCGGTTCGGCCACGCGGGCGCGGTCGATCAGCTCCAGCGCTTCCTGCAGGCGACCGGTGCGATCGGCCAGGGTGTAACCCAGCGCGTTCAATGCCGGCACGTTCTCCGGGTCGGTCACCAGGATCTTGCGCAGGTCGGCCTCGGCGCGCGGGATGTCGTCGCGGCGTTCCCAGGTGAGCGCACGGGCGTACAGCAGGCCGTTGTCATCCGGGTAGGCGGCCAGGCCGCGGGCCAGTGCATCCAGCTCCCCGGCACTGTCGTCAGCACGCTGGCGCAGTTCGGCTTCCAGCAGGTAGGCATCGCGGCGCACATCGTCGTCGACCACCGCATCGGACTGGATCGCGTGCACTTCATCCAAAGCCTGCGGCAGGCGCCCGGCCAGAGCCTGGGCGTTGGCCGCGCGCAGGCGCGCCTCGCTCAGTTCATCGCCACCGGGCACGCTGTGGTACCACTGCACCGCCTCGGGATAACGCTTCAGGTATTCGGCGATCTTGCCCAGCAGCAGGCGCTGCGCCGGGTCCGGCTTGGCCGCCTGCCGCGACAGTTCGTTGTAGAGGTTGGACAGCGCGGCCTTGTCGCCCTGCTTGGCCAACAGCGAGGCGCGCATGCCCCAGGTCTGCACGTCCTGCGGGCCGAACGCCAGCACGCGCTCGGCGGCGGCTGGCTGGCCGAGGCTGTCATAGGCAATGGCCACTGCATTGCGCAGTTCCGGGTCCTGGCGGGTCTTCGGCTCCACATCGTGCAGCAGCGACAGCGCCTTGCCGGTCTCCCCGGCCTGCTGCAGCTGGCTGGCGCGCAGCAGCGCCACACGCGGTTCTTCGGGGAAGCGCTTGACCACTTCGTCGATCATGCGCCGCGCCAGCTCGGGCTTGTCCATGCGCAGGGCAAGGCGTCCGAACTCCTGCCACGCCTCGATCTTCGGCGGAATGGCGTTGGCGTCGACCAGCTCGCCCAGCACCTGCGCCGGCACTGCCGGGTCGCGGCCGCCGCCGATCAGGGCGGCCAGGGCGAACTTCCAGCCACGTTCATCCGGGTCGGCCAGCAAGGCCTGCAGATCGCCACGCGCTGCCTTCACATCGCCCTGGCGCATGGCCAGCGCGGCAGCGGCACTGCGCATGGTCAACGAGCTGGGCGCGCGCTGCTGCCAAAGGGCCAGGCCCTTGGCGGCGCTGGCGTCATCGTTGGCGAGCATGGAAATGCGGGTCGCGCGCTCGGCCAGGCCGGCGTCGCCGTCGGTCTGCTGGGCGGCCTGCAGGTACCAGCGGGCCGCCTCGGCCAGCTTGCCAGCCTGCAGCGCGAACTCACCGGCCATCACCGGTTCCAGCGCCAGTTCCTCAGTGGCCGGGGCCCGTACGGGGGCCTTGGCCGGCACCGCCGCCAGGGCCTGGCTGCAGGCCAGGGACAGCAGCAGAACACTGGGGATGCGAATCAATGCGGGCATCGTCGGCATCGGGGCCTTAAAATGTCGTCCAATGGCCAGCAGCTTATCGCAAGCAACTGAACAATGACCCTGTGGGTGCTCGGACTGAATCACCAGACCGCACCGGTGGAGCTGCGCGAGCGCGCGGCCTTCGCCGGTGAGGCGTTGCCGCGCGCGCTCGGTTCGCTGCGCGATACTCCGCAGATCGCCGAGGCGGTGCTGCTGTCCACCTGCAACCGCACCGAGCTGTATGCCGTGGCCGATTCGGCACAGGCACTGGACCAGTGGCTGCAGGCCCAGGCCGGCGACCTGCAGGGCTACCTGTACCAGCATGCCGATGCAGAAGCCGTACGCCACCTGTTCCGGGTCGCCACCGGCCTGGACTCGATGGTGCTGGGCGAACCGCAGATCCTCGGCCAGGTGAAGGACGCATGGTCGACCGCGCGTGACCACGGCCTGCTCGGCCAGCGCCTGGACCGCCTGTTCCAGCAGACCTTCTCGGTGGCCAAGCGTGCGCGCACCGATACCCAGGTCGGCGCCAACCCGGTATCGGTGGCGTCGGCGGCGGTGCGCCTGGCGCAGAACGCGTTCGCGCGGCTGGACGATTCCACCGTGCTGCTGGTCGGTGCCGGCGAGACCATCGAACTGGCTGCACGGCACCTGAGCGAAGGCAGGGTACGTCGGCTGCTGATCGCCAACCGCACCCTCGCCCACGCGCAGGAACTTGCCAGCCGCCATGGTGGCGTAGCCCTGCCGCTGACCGAACTGGACCGCCACCTGGGCGAGGCCGACGTGGTGTTCTCGGCCACCGCTGCGCGCGAACCGGTGATCCACCGCGAGATGGTGGCCAAGGCCCTGCGCGCGCGCCGGCACAAGCCGATGCTGCTGTTCGACCTGGCCGTGCCGCGTGACATCGAGGCGGAGGTCGGCACGCTCAACGACGCCTTCCTCTACACCGTCGACGACCTGGAGCGCGCGGTGGAAGACAACCGCCGCGGACGCCGCGAGGCGGCCGCCGAGGCCGAGGCGATCATCGACCTTCAGGTATCGCGTTTTATCGAGACCCAGCAGGCCAGCGCCCACCAGGCGCCGCTACGACAGCTGCGTGCGTTCGGCGAGGCCACCCGCACTGAACTGCTGGAACGCGCGCGCCAGCAGCTGGCCAACGGCAAGCCGGCCGACGAAGTGCTGGAACTGCTGGCGCACGGCCTGACCAATCGATTGCTGCATCCTCCTACCGCTGCCCTGCGCGCTGCCGCACTGAGCGGCGATGCCGACCTGACCCGCGCCGCCGAGCGCCTGTTCCCGGCTACGCCGGGTTACCGCCACCCACCCGTGAGACCCGATGACGCCGACCCTGCGCCGTAAGCTGGAAGCGCTGGCCGAGCGCCGCGAAGAACTGGAACGCCTGCTCGCCGAACCCGACGTGGTCGCCGACAACACCCGTTTCCGCGACCTTTCGCGCGAATTCGCCCAACTTGAACCGATCGCCATCGCCCTGGCCGATGAATCCCGTGCCAAGGCTGATCTGGCCGCCGCGGAAGGCATGCGCGCCGACCCCGACCTGCGCGAGCTGGCCGACGAGGAAATCGCCGCCGCGCAGGCGCGCCTGCTGGAACTGGAGCAGGAGCTGGCGCTGCTGCTGGTACCGCGCGACCCGCGCGACGAAGGCAACCTGTTCCTGGAAGTGCGCGCCGGCACCGGTGGCGATGAGGCGGCGATCTTCGCCGGCGACCTGTTCCGCATGTACGCCCGCTATGCCGAGCGCCAGGGCTGGAAGGTCGAGATCGAATCGGACAATCCCGGCGAGCACGGTGGCTACAAGGAGGTGGTGGCACGGGTGGTCGGCCGTGGTGCGTTCTCGCGCCTGAAGTTCGAATCGGGCACGCACCGTGTGCAGCGCGTGCCGGCCACCGAATCGCAGGGCCGCATCCATACCTCGGCGGCCACCGTGGCGATCATCCCGGAGGCCGACGAAGTCGATGACATCGTCATCAACCCGGCCGACCTGAAGGTGGATACGTTCCGCTCCTCCGGCGCCGGTGGCCAGCACGTCAACAAGACCGAGTCGGCGATCCGCATCACCCACGTACCGACCGGCGTGGTGGTGGAATGCCAGACCGAACGCAGCCAGCACGCCAACCGCGACAAGGCGATGAAGCGCCTGAAAGCGCAGCTGCTCGACGCCGAGCGCCAACGCCAGGACGCGGCCCAGGCCGAGTCGAGGCGCCTGCAGGTCGGCAGTGGTGACCGCAGCCAGCGCATCCGCACCTACAACTTCCCGCAGGGGCGCATCACCGACCACCGCGTGGAGGGCCTGACCCTGTACGACTTGCCCAATATCCTGGCCGGCGACCTCGATCCGCTGCTGCAGCGGCTCAGCCACGAACACCAGGTCGACGCCCTGGCCCAGCTGTCGGCGGGCTGAGCACGATGTCGGCCTGGCAGCAGCGACAGCAACTGCAGCAAGCGATCGCCCGCCAGCCCGACGACTTCGTCGCCTGGGTGATGTTGGCCGACGTGGAACTGGAAGCCGGCGACATCGCTGCCGGCGAACAGGCCGCGCGACGTGCGCTGCAGCTG
Source organism: Stenotrophomonas sp. YJH_SMC_133 (assembly GCF_059370655.1). Classification (NCBI taxonomy): domain Bacteria; kingdom Pseudomonadati; phylum Pseudomonadota; class Gammaproteobacteria; order Lysobacterales; family Lysobacteraceae; genus Stenotrophomonas; species Stenotrophomonas sp. YJH_SMC_133. Next base: position 27,705 of record NZ_JCAFTW010000011.1, read on the forward strand.
CGCCCGAATCACCCCGAAGCGCTGGCACGGCTGGGCCGCGTGGCGTGGATGGCCGGTGCACATGGCGATGCGGCCAAGCTGCTCGGCCAGGCCTCGGCATTGGCACCGCAGCATCCCGGCATTGCACTGTGGCTGGGCCATGCACTGGAAGATGCCGATGATGCCGAAGGCGCGTCGGCGGCCTATCGACGCGCGCATGGGCTGATGCCGGCCGAGCCGTACATCGCCGCCCAGCGCCTGGCCTGGCAGCGCCGCCTGTGCGATTGGCAGGACCTGGACACGCTGGCGGCACAGGTGCGCGCCGCCGTTGCCAGCGGCCAGGGCGTGGTCGAGCCGTTCGCCTTCCTCAGCGAGGACGCCAGCGCTGCCGAACAGTTGGCCTGCGCGCACACCCGTGCGCTGGCCCTGGCTGCCTCGGTGCGGCCATTGCCGCCGGCAACGGTGCGCCCGCACGGCCCGCTGCGCGTCGGCTTCCTCTCCAATGGGTTCGGCGCACATCCGACCGGATTGCTGACCGTGGCGTTGTTCGAGCAGCTGCGTCGCGACGCCGCACTGCAACTGCATCTGTTCGCACTGAACCGCGACGACGGCAGCCGCATCCGCCAGCGGCTGCAGGCAGCGGCGCAGCTGCATGATGTGGCTGGCCTGCGACATGCCGATACCGCCGCACGCATCCGCGCACAGGGCATCGACCTGCTGTTCGACCTGCGCGGCTGGGGCGGTGGCGGCACGCCGGAAGTGTTGGCGATGCGCCCTGCCGCGCTGCAGTTGAACTGGCTGGCCTATCCGGGCACGTCGGGGGCGCCGTGGATGGACGCGGTGGTCGGCGATGCCTTCGCCCTGCCGCCGGCACTGGAGCCGTGCTACAGCGAACGCGTGCTGCGCCTGCCACGAGCCTTCCAGCCGTCAGACAATACGCGCGTGCTGGAGCCTGCGCCGACCCGTGCGGACTGCGGACTGCCCGCGCAGGGCGTGGTGTTCTGCTGTTTCAACAACAGCTACAAGCTCAACCCGCGCAGCATGGGCCGTGCCTTCGCAGTGCTGCAGGCAGTGCCCGGCAGCGTACTGTGGCTGCTGTCCGGACCGGGCCAGGCCGACGCCCGCCTGCGCACGGCCGCGCAGGCTGCCGGCCTGGACCCGGCGCGCCTGGTGTTCATGGCCAAGCTGCCGCATCCGCAGTACCTGGCCCGTTACCCGCTGGCCGACCTGTTCCTCGACACGCATCCGTACAACGCGCACACCACCGCCTCCGATGCGCTGTGGGCCGGCTGCCCGGTGCTTACCTGCCCGGGTGACACCTTCGCCGCGCGCGTGGCCGGCAGCCTCAACCACCATCTGGGAATGGCACGGATGAATGTCGCCGACGATGCGGCGTTCATCACCACCGCCAGCGCGCTGGGCAACGACCCTGCAGCACTGGCGGCGTTGCGCGCTGAACTGGCACAGGCGCGCGAGCGCAGCGGGCTGTTCGACATGGACGGGTTTGCCCGCGATCTGTCGGCGTTGGTGCAGCAGCTGGCGCGCGAACACGGCTGGCTGGGAACAACCGAACCGACGGGGTAATGTCGGCTGGGTAATGTCGATTGGATGACGTCGACTGGGTAGAGTCGACTGCTGGTCGACTGCCCTCGGCAGGAAGCCGAAAACCCCGCGCTGCGCGCGATAGTCGACTGACCGTCGACTCTACCCGGCGTCGACATCGCCTGGGCAGCCCCTGCGCTACGCTCGGGCTTCCTCCCCGCGTGGTGTGACGATGGCCAAGCTCAAGCGCAAGGACTACGACGAACTGCTGCTGCCGCTGCAGCTGGAACTGACCGCCATGGCGCGCTGGGTGCAGCACAGCGGACAGCGCCTGCTGGTGCTGTTCGAAGGGCGCGACACGGCAGGCAAAGGCGGCGCGATCCAGGCCATCAGCCAGCACCTCAACCCGCGCCAGTGCCGGGTGGTGGCGCTGCCCAAGCCCACCGACCGCGAAGCCACGCAGTGGTACTTCCAGCGCTACGCCTCGCACTTGCCCGCCGCCGGCGAGATCGTTCTGATGGACCGCAGCTGGTACAACCGCGCAGGCGTCGAACGGGTGATGGGCTACTGCAGCGAGACCGAGTACCAGCAGTTCCTGCGCCAGGCGCCGGTGTTCGAACAGCTGCTGGTGGACGACGGCATCCTGCTGTTCAAGTACTGGCTGTGCGTGGACCAGGAGCAGCAGGAGAAGCGCTTCGCCGAGCGCCATCTCGATCCGCTGAAGGGCTGGAAGCTCTCCCCGGTGGACCTGAAATCCCGCAGCAAGTACAGCGCCTACACCGAGGCGCGCGAGGCGATGCTGCGCGCGACCCATCGCGAGGCGGCACCGTGGACGTTGGTGGATTTCAACGACCAGCGGCTGGGCCGGCTGACGCTGGTGCGCAACCTGCTGGACCGGTTGCCGGACACGCGCGTGGATGCACCGTTGCCGGAGCTGCCGAAGCTGAAGGGCAAGCTGCATCGCGAGCACTACGATGTGCTGAAGCCGATCGAGGACTTCCCGGTCGAGGATTAGGGTAGGTCGGCAGGGCCTGCGGCCCTGCACCTGCCGAAGCCAGAGCAACGGCAACAGCAACAGCAACGGCGGGCTTCCTGAGGGATGGCGGGGCGGGTCCGGGTGGGGGGGGCGCTGCAAGTACGTCCATGTAAGCTCGGTCGCGGCTTGCTCGTGTGCGCTGTCCTGCGCACACGGCAAGACCGGGGTTGGGCGTCCTGCCCAACCCGCCCGAGGCGTGCCTCGCGCCCATGCGGCTCACGCCCCCGCACCCGGACCCACCCCGCCTTCGACAGTTCTCCGCGATCTGTCGTTGATCCACACCATGCGTGGATGCTCTTCGAATTCAATTCGAAATATTCGATTTGTCTGGAGAATCATCCACGCATGGCGTGGATCTACCAGACATGAGGAATCTGTCAGAGGTGGGGCGGTGTCGGAGTGCGGGGTGTCAGCCGCATGGATGCGGCTGCCAAGCTTACAGGGACGTACTTGCAGCGTCCCCGCACTCCGACACCGCCCCGCCATCCCACGGATAGCCCGCTGTTGCTGTTGCTTTTGCTGGGGTTGCCGGCCAGCGGCCGGCACTACCGCGGGTGCAGGGCCGCAGGCCCTGCCGCCCAACCCCATTACTTGGCAGCAGCGATCTGCTTTTCGATGTCGGCGGCCGTCACCGGGCCGAGGAAGGTGTGCGCCAGCTTGCCCTGTGGATCCAGCAGGTGCGTCAGCGGCAGGCCGCGCGGAGTGGCGAAATCGGCCGGCGGATCGAACGGGTCCACGATCACGATCGGATAGGTCACCGGATGCTTGGTCAGGAACGACTGCATTTCCGGCACTTCGATGTCCTCGTAGGCCAGGCCGACCACTTCGATGTTGCTGCGCATCGCATGCAGCGCCGACAGCTCGGGCATCTCCTTGCGGCACGGGGCACACCAGGTCGCCCAGAAGTTCACCACCACCCACTTGCCGCGGTGCGCGGCCAGGTCGTAGTCGCTGCCATCCACCGCCTTCATCTTCAGCGTCGGGAACTCGGCGGTGGTGCGCTCGGCCGGGGTTTCCTCGACCGGCGCCGGTGCGGTCGGCGTCGGTGCCTGCGCCGGCGGTTGGCTGCTGGCCGGCGTCGGCTCCTGGGCCGGCTTGCAGGCCGACAGTGCCAGCAGCAGGGCCAGCGGGAGCAGCAACGGGGTCTTGCGGGTCATGGCATGTCTCCAGAGTCGGTATAGATATCGCTGACCTTGCGCTTCAGGCGTTCACGCAGGGGCAGCCGCAGATCATCCAGCGCCGCCAATGCGGCACGGCCCAGGCTGTCGTCGCGATACGGCAGATGCTGCTCGGCTACCGGAATGCGCAACTGGGTACATTCGTAAAGATCGGCCAGGCTCACCTGGTCCAGGTCGCGCGAGAGCAGCCATTCGCCACGTTCATCGCGGCGCAGCAGGCCGATCTCCTGCAGGTTGCAGGCCAGGTCCTGCAGCAGCGAATCGGTCAGCATCGGCTCCAGCCGCAGGATTTCATCATCGGCCAGGCCCTTGCCCTTGGCTCGGGCATGGTGGAAGCGGCCGAGCAGGCGCAGCAGGCCATAGAACTCGTAGCCCTGCGGCAGGCGCAGTTCCACCGGCTGGTAGCGGAAGGCCGCCATCGACGAAGACAACGACGCGCCCAGCAGCACCGCCACCCAGCACAGGTAGATCCACAGCAGCAGGATCGGCACGAAGGCGACCGTGCCATACAGCTTCTGGTAGGACTGGAAGCTGCCCAGGTAGGCGCCGATACCCCACTTCACCAGCTCCAGGATCACCGCGGCCAGAATGGCGCCAGGCACTGCATGCCGCCACTTCACCGTGTGGTGCGGCACCACCCGGAACATCAGCGTGATGCAGACGAACTCGATCAGGATCGGCGCCAGCCGCAGTGCCAGTTCGGCCAGCCAGCGGCCCTCCTGCGTGCCGAACAGCGGCATCGCGAACACCCGCGCCGACACCGCCAGCGAAGCCGCCGCGAGCATCGCGCCCAGCGTCAGTACAGTCCAGTAGACCAGGAAACGGGTCAGCTTGGGCCGGGTCGAGCCGACCCGCCAGATCTGGTTGAAGGTTTCTTCAACACTGTTGAGGGTGATCAGCAGCGAGACGACCAGCGCGATGAAGCCGGCGGCGGTGAGCTGGCCGGCACTGGCCGAGAACTGCCGCAGGTAGCCCTCGGCCGCGCGCGCGGCGTTGGGCACGAAGTTGGAGAAGACGTAATCGCTGAGCTGGTCGCTCCAGCGGTCGAAGACGGGGAAGGCCGACAGCACGCCGAACACCACGATGGCCAGCGGTACCAGCGCGAACACCGTGGTGTAGGCCAGCGCCGCCGCTGCCTGGAACAGGCGGTCGTCGAGGAAGCGATGCCACAGGAAGCGGCCGAAACTGATGGCCCGTGCGCGATCCCGCGCGCGCTCCATCCACAGGTTGAGCGTATCCAAAGGTTCCATCGGTGGAAGGGTACCCGATGCGGAATGCTGGCAGGATAGCCATACTGGCGACCACACGACGAGGAGAAGCGGGCACGATGGGCGAGATTCTGGTGCTGTACTACAGCCGGGGCGGTTCGGTGGCACGGCTGGCGCGCCAGATCGCGCGGGGCATTGGCGAAGTGCCGGGCATGAGCGCGCGCCTGCGCACGGTGCCGCCAGTGGCCGCCGTGACCCAGACCGCGCAGCCGCCGGTACCCGACGACGGCGCCCCCTATGTGAGCGTGCAGGACCTGGTGGAATGCCAGGGCCTGCTGCTCGGCAGCCCCACCCGCTTCGGCAACATGGCAGCCCCGGTCAAGCACTTCCTGGATGGACTGGGCGCCGAATGGGTCAATGGCACCCTGTCCGGCAAGCCGGCCGGCGTGTTCACCTCCACCGCCTCGATGCACGGCGGGCAGGAATCGACCCTGCTGTCGATGCAGGTGCCGCTGCTGCACCATGGCTGCGTGATCGTCGGCATCCCGTTCACCGAACCGGCGTTGAGCCACACCACCAGCGGCGGCACGCCCTATGGCGCCAGCCACGTGGCCGGTGCCGCCGATGACCCGCAGCCGACCGACGACGAGGCCGTGCTGGCCCGCGCGCTGGGCCGCCGGGTGGCCGACATCGCGCAGCGGTTGGCCCGATGAGCCGCCCGCCGCGCACGGTCCTGCTGCTGGCCCTGATGGGGCTGGCCGCGCTGTTCGCCGGCTGGTTCATCAATGACAAGCACTGGCTGGCCACCCAGCTGGTGTTCACCGCGCCGCCGCTGGCGCTGGCCTTTGCGCTGCGCCTGGGCTGGCGCAAGGCCGGGTTCTGGGCCTCGGTACTGGCGCTGGGCTGGTTCAGCCACGGCGTGATGAGCGCCTGGAGCCACCCGGAAACACGCTGGCTGGCGCTGATCGAAATCGCCCTGGCCCTGCTGGTGATCTTCAGCGCCAGCCTGCCGGGGCTGCGCGCCCGCTTCGGCAAACGACGCTGACGCTGCGCCCGCCGGGCCGTATCATCTGTGTCCCTGGCCCCGCGCCGCTGTACCTGTCCTGGTTTCGCGCATGCACATGATGGAAGAGCTCCTGGTCGTCACCACCGGTGGCACGATCGACAAGATCTACTTCGACGACAAGTCGGACTACCAGATCGGCGACCCCCAGATCGGCATGATCCTGCGCGAGCTGGGCGTGACGTTCCGCTTCAACGTGATTCCGATCCTGCGCAAGGATTCGCTGCACATCAACGATGAAGACCGCGAACTGATCCGCGCCACCATCGCCGCGCAGCCGACCCGCCACGTGCTGGTGACCCACGGCACCGACTCGATGGTGCAGACCGGCAAGGTGCTGGCGACGATCCCGGACAAGACCATCGTGATGACCGGCGCGCTCAGCCCGGCGCGGTTCCGTGGGTCGGATGCGGAGTTCAACATCGGCTGCGCGATCGGTGCGGTGCAGTCGCTGCCGAGCGGCGTATACATCGCCATGAACGGTCGTATCTTCGATCCGCAGCACGTGCGCAAGAACGTGGCCGCCAACCGCTTCGAGTCGGTCTGAGGAACAGCGTGCCGACCAAGGTCGGCACCCACCAAAGCGCTGCCCTTGCAAGGCCGGTACCTACCCAAAGAAAAACGCCCCGGCCTGAGCCGGGGCGTGCCCATGGAGAGGGGCTTGGGCTCAGTACTGGGCGTTGAGGGTCAGGCCCGAGAAGGTGCTGTAGGCCTTCACCCGCACATACCAGGTGCCGGCGGCAGGACTGTTGATGGTGCAGGTCTCGCTGTTGCCGCTCAGGTACGGACGGCAGGTGTAGGTGGTATCGGTCGGGGCACTGCCCTGGCGCACATACAGGTCGGCATCACCGCTGCCGCCACTGATCGCGACGCGCAGCTGGGTGCTGCCGGCCGGAACCGCGACGGTGTAGTTCAGCTCGGCACCGGTCGCAGCGCCCAGGCCGGTCACCGGCACGTTGTTCTGCAGCACGTTGCCACCCGGGTTCGGGTTGCCGCCACCGTTGATCGCCGCGGCCACGGCGGCATTGGCGTCGATGATGCCGGCGCCGCAACCACCCGAGCAGGCGCCCGGCAGCGGACGTGCCGTGCTCTTGATGATGCTCTCGACCTGCGCCGGGCTCAGCGGGCTCGGAGCGACCGACTGCATCAGCGCGACCACGCCGGCCACGTGCGGCGCCGCCATCGAGGTGCCGTTGTACGACGCGTAGGTCGCGCTGCCCGGCGTGGTGGTGCCGGTGTTGAGGGTGGACAGGATGCTCTGGCCCGGTGCCGAGATGTCGATGCCGGTACCGTAGTTGGAGAAGCTGGCACGTGCACCGGCCGAGGTGGTCGCCGCCACCGCGATCACGTTCGGGCAGTTGGCCGGCACCGACGAGGACACGTTGGTGTTGCTGTTGCCGGCGGCGACCACCACGGTGGTGCCACGGCCGACCGCGCCGTTGATCGCGTTCTGGTAGGTGGTCGAGCAGCTGCCACCGCCGCCCAGCGAGAGGTTGATGACTTCGGCCGGATTGGCGTTGGCCGGTACGCCGCTGACGGTGCCACCGGACGCCCACACGATCGCATCGGCGATGTCGGAGGTGTAGCCGCCGCACTTGCCGAGCACGCGCACCGGCACGACCTTGGCATTGAACGCGGTACCTGCCACGCCGGTACTGTTGTTGGTCACCGCGGCCACGGTGCCGGCAACGTGGGTGCCGTGCCAGCTGGAGTTGGAGGCCGGGATGCCCGAGCCACACTCGTTGGCGCCGTACCAGTCGCCTTCGTCGTTCGGATTGTTGTCGCGGCCGCCGCCATCGCGCGCCATCGCGGCGTCGCTGATGAAGTCATAGCCCGGCAGGATGTTGGCGTTGAGATCGGCATGGTTGGTGATGCCGGTATCGATCACGGCCACCACCACGCCGGTGCCGGTGGCCTTGTCCCAGGCCGGCCGGATGTTGATGCCGGCATTGGAGGTGCCGAAGCCCCATTGCTCGCTGAAGCGGGTGTCGTTCGGGGTCAGCGTCGCGCGCATGATCTGGTCGACTTCGACGTATTCCACGTTCGGGTCGGCGGCCAGCTTGCGCATCAGCAGCTCGGATTCGGCCTGGTCGAGCGGACGGTCGGTCTTGACCAGGGTCGGGCCGACGGCCAGCTTGCGGACCTCCTGCAGGCCCAGCGCGCGGCCCTGGCTGCTGGCCAGGCCAGCGGCGGCCGTCTTCAGCGACGAAGCCAGCGCAGTGGTGTTGGCCACGGCGGCGCTGCCGTCGCGGTACTTCACGATGAAACGCTGGTGCGTCGGCGCGGACTGCAGGCCGCTGAGCTGGACATCACCGGCCAGCGCAGGCGTGGCCAGCAGCAGCGATGACAGAACGGACGCACCAAGGACCACCCACACTCGACGCACACGCGGTTGCGTTACCTGGGACATCGTATTTCCCTTTCTTGTGGTGTGAATGCCGGAATCGGCAGAAGCACCGGCCCGAACCCTGGGCTGGCTTGCATTGGCGAGGTTCGAAGTCCGGTGAGTCAGCGGATCCCCCTAACGATCCGCCGTGCAGATGACGCTAATGGCCGAAACCGGACACCACAAGATTTTCAGCGTCTTTTCAGCAAGATGAAATGTTCGTTCTGAGACTTTTCGGGTCGAGGGTTTGTGAAGGTGAAGGAACCTTCTCGTGTCCTGCACAGACCTGACTGGGCCGTCACGTGTCCTGGGATGACTATGCCGACATCGGCGTTCGCTGATTCGGGGTCAGATCCCTTTTCCCATGGAAAAGGGATCTGACCGCAGGCCCCACAACGCAGAAAGCCCGTCACGGGGACGGGCTTTCCGGAAGCGCCGCCGAGCGCGGGCTCGACGCTACAGTTCAGCGTGGGCGATCAGCCCAGCTTGACCAGCCAGTTGTGGCGGTCCGGCAAGCGGCCGTACTGGATGTCGGTCAGTTCCTTGCGCAACGACATGGTCACTTCGCCGGCCGGCGCGTTGATGTCGCCCACCGAGAAGCCCTCGCCCTTCAGCTGGCCGATCGGGGTGACCACCGCCGCGGTGCCGCAGGCGAACACTTCGCTGATCGCGCCGGAGGCCACGCCGTCCTTCCACTCGTCGATGCTGACCTTGCGCTCTTCGACCTTCATGCCACGGTCGCGGGCCAGCTGCAGGATGCTCTCGCGGGTGATGCCCTCGAGGATGCTGCCCGACAGTTCCGGGGTCACCAGCGTGCCGTCCTTGTAGACCAGGAACACGTTCATGCCACCCAGCTCTTCCAGGTACTTGCCTTCGACCGGGTCGAGGAACAGCACCTGCGAGCAGCCCTGTGCCTGCGCCTTCTGCTGCGGCAGCAGCGAAGCAGCATAGTTGCCACCGCACTTGGCGGCACCGGTGCCGCCCTTGGCCGCACGCGCGTATTCGGTGGACAGCCAGATCGACACCGGGGCAACGCCCTTGGCGAAGTACGGGCCGGCCGGGCTGGCGATGACGTAGTAGCCGGCCTTGTGCGCGCCACGCACGCCGAGGAAGGCTTCGTCGCCGATCATGAACGGACGGAAGTACAGGCTGGACTCATCGGCCGACGGCACCCAGTCACTGTCGACGGCGATCAGCTGCTTCAGCGATTCGACGAAGATCTCCACCGGCAGTTCCGGCAGCGCCAGGCGCTGCGCCGAACGCTGCAGGCGACGGCCGTTGGCATCCGGACGGAAAGTCCAGATCGAGCCATCGGCATGGCGGTAGGCCTTGATGCCTTCGAAGATTTCCTGGCCGTAGTGCAGCACGGCCGCGGCCGGATCCAGCTGCAACGGGCCGTAGGCACGCACGTTGGCGTTGTGCCAGCCGGCATCCTTGTCCCAGCGCACTTCCACCATGTGATCGGTGAAGTGCAGGCCGAAGCCCGGCTTCTCCAGGATCTTGGCGCGCTCTTCAGCGCTGCGCGGGTGGTCCGAACGGGTAACGGCGAAGCTGGGGATGGACTGGGACACCGGAGGATTCCTGTTCTGGTTGCGGGTAGTGCCGGGCCCGCGTCACTGCGGGCCCTGGGTCAAAGCATGCCGGTCTCGAGCCGGGCCGCCTCGGACATCATGTGCTGGTTCCACGGCGGGTCGAACACCAGGTCGACGTCGGCCTCGGCCACCGTCGGGATCATTTCAAGCTTGCTGCGCACGTCGTCGACCAGGATGTCGCCCATCCCACAACCCGGTGCGGTCAGGGTCATCTTCACGTCGATCTCGCGCTGGCCTTCGTCCAGGTGCTTGATCTCGACCTCGTAGACCAGGCCCAGTTCGACGATGTTCACCGGAATTTCCGGGTCGAAGCAGGTGCGCAGCTGCTGCCACACCAGCTGTTCCACCTGTTCATCAGTGGCGTCGGCCGGCAGTTCCAGCGGTGCCGGTGCCTCCTTGCCGATGGCGTCGCCGTCCTTGCCGGCGATGCGGAACAGGTTGCCCTCGACGAACACCGAATAACTGCCGCCCAGCGCCTGGGTGATGTACCCATAGCTGCCGGCGGGCAGGGTCACGGTATCGCCCTGCGGGACCATCACGGCCTCGCAATCGCGCTCGAAGTGGACAGGTTCGCTGCTACGGGAATACATGGGGACCGATATGGGGCCGTGGCCGGGGCCACGCAAGACGGCATTCTAGCCCAGCCGCTCCGGCACCGCCGGTGCACCGCCGCAAACCACAGTATCCTGTGGGTGATCTTCAGGGAGCTTCGATGTCCTCCAATGCCGCGCGTGCCAGGGCCGTGACCTGGCTCTGGCCCATCATGCTGTTGCTGGGCCTGGTTGTTGCTCCCCTTGCCTGGATGGTGCTGGCGCTGATGACCGGCCGGCAGGTCGGCTGGATGGCGGTACTGACCGCCCTGGAACTGGTGTTCATGCTGCGCATGGGTACGCTCGGCCCGGGCCGGCTGCGCATCGTGCTGGTCGTGGTGGGCACCCTGCTGGTGGCCGCCGTGGCCAACTGGACCATCGCCAGCGCCTGGATGGGCGGCTCGATCGGGCTGGACCTGTGGGACGCCACGATGCGGATGGGCCCGCACCTGGCCTGGACCCTGATCACCCTGGCCAATGGCGCGGTGGAGTGGCTGTGGCTGGCCGTGGCCGTGGCCGTAGGCGCCTGGCTGGCGCGCTGAGCGCGCCGGTTGCCACGCCCGCCGGGGACATGCAGGTAGATCCACGCATGCGTGGATGGGATGGTAGTGCCGGCCGCTGGCCGGCAAACGCGTGCGGACCAGGGCCCGCACCCACCCGATGTAGCCGCCACACGTGGATGCGGTAGTGCCGGCCGCTGGCCGGCAAACGCGTGCGGACCAGGGCCCGCACCTACCCGATGCAGCGGCCACGCGTGGATGCGGTAGTGCCGGCCGCTGGCCGGCAAAGGGGTCAAAGCCCATTCCTGCGGAAAGGGATCCGCCCCCGGTCCTCAATGCCCGCCGTCGAGCGCCTTCAACTCGCTGACCAGGGAGGCTGCCGCTTCGGCACCGTCGCCATACAGCATGCGGGTGTTGTCGGCGTAGAACAGCGCATTCTCGATGCCCGCGAAGCCGGTGCCCTTGCCGCGCTTGATCACCACCACGTTGCGCGCATTGACCACGTCCAGCACCGGCATGCCGTAGATCGGGCTGGCCGGATCGGTTCGTGCGACCGGATTGACCACGTCGTTGGCGCCGATCACCAGCACCACGTCGGTGTTGGCGAACTCCGGGTTGATGTCGTCCATGTCCGCGATCAGGTCGTAGGGCACGCCCGCTTCGGCCAGCAGCACGTTCACGTGCCCCGGCATGCGCCCGGCCACCGGGTGGATCGCGAACTTCACCTTCACCCCGCGCTGGCCCAGCCGCTGCGCCAGCTCCCAGATCTTGTGCTGCGCCTGCGCCACGGCCATGCCGTAGCCAGGCACGATCACCACGCGCTCGGCGAAGGCCATCATCGCGGCGACGTCAGCCGCTTCGATCTGCTTCTGCGAGCCGCTGATCGCCTGCGCTTCGCCACCAGCACCACCGCCGAAGTTGGAGAACAGCACGTTGCGGATCGGCCGGTTCATCGCCTTGGCCATCAGACGGGTCAGCAGGATGCCCGCCGCGCCGACCATCATGCCGGCGATGATCAATGCTTCGTTGCCCAGCACGTAACCTTCGAACGACACCGCCAGGCCGGTGAACGCGTTGTACAGCGAGATCACCACCGGCATGTCGGCGCCACCGATCGGCAGCGTCATCAGCACGCCCAGCGTCAGCGCAAGTACGAAGAAGGCAACGATCGCCCAGGTGCTGAGCGTGCTGGCGGCGATGATCGCCAGTACCACCACCGCCAGCGCCACCAGCAGGTTCATCACCTGCTGGCCCGGCCAGGTCACGCGCTTGTCCAGGCGTCCATCCAGCTTGGCCCAGGCGATCACCGAGCCGGACAGCGACACCGCGCCGATCGCTGCGCCGACCACCGCCAGCAGCAGCACCGTGCCCGACGGCTGGCGCGCGGCCAGATCGGCCAGCGCCTGCGCGCTCCAGTGGCTGGTATCGCGGTTGGCAAGGAAAGCGTAGCGCAGCAGCTCCACCGCGCCGATCGCCGCCGCCGAGCCACCGCCCATGCCGTTGTACAGCGCCACCATCTGCGGCATGTCGGTGATGGCAACCTTGCCGGCCGACCACCAGGCCAGGCCCGCGCCGAGCAGCAGCGCCACCAGGATCAGCGGCACGTTGTGCAGTTCGGGAAGGAAGAAAGTGGCCGCCGTGGCCAGCAGCATGCCCAGCCCGGCCCAGCGGATGCCGCTGCGCGCGGTCAGTGGCGAGGCCATGCGCTGCAGGCCCAGCAGGAACAGCGTGGCGGCGACGAGGTAGCTGGCCTTGACCAGCCAGTCGAGCAGTTCGACGGTGCTGATGTTCAAGCCTGCGGCTCCTTCGGCTCGTCCTTGCCGCCCTTGGGCGCGCTCGGCTTGAACATTTCCAGCATGCGCGCGGTAACCACGTAGCCACCGGCGGCATTGCCGGCACCCAGCACCACGGCGAGGAAGCCCAGGGCCTTCTCCAACGGTGTCTGTGCGTGCCCCAGCACCACCATCGCGCCGATCAGCACGATGCCGTGGATGAAATTGGAGCCCGACATCAGCGGGGTATGCAGGATCACCGGCACCCGCGAAATGATCACGTGGCCGGCGATGGCGGCCAGCATGAAGATGTACAGCGCTACGAACCCGTCACTCACTGGCAACGCTCCCGCTCTGTCTTCGTCGGCCCATCATAACCATGGGCTGAACCCGGCGTGCACCCGGCGTCAACCGAAGCGGCGCTCACGCGTTGTCGATGGTGACCCCGAGCGAGGAACCGTACCCTGTGCTGGTGAGCAGCCCCGTCCCCCCGAGCGCCGAGACCGATGCCCTGCCGGCATCGCTGGAAGCGTTCCTGGCCAGCGTCGGCCCGCGCGCGTTCCGCTTCGCCGAGGCCGGCCTGCGCCAGCGCGAAGACGCCATGGACGCGGTGCAGGACGCGCTGCTGCGCATGCTGGACTACGCCGACAAGCCGGCAGCCGAATGGGCGCCGCTGTTCTGGAGCATCCTGCGCCGGCGCGTGATCGACGTGCAGCGCCGGCGCCGCTTCCGCCTGCCGTTCTGGCGCGACAACCAGGACGCGCAAGGCGGCGAGATCGACTGGGCCGATTCCGGCCCGGACCCGGCACAGGCGCATGAACAGCGCCAGCAGTACCAGCAGCTGGTGGACGCGTTGCGCCGCCTGCCCGCCCGCCAGCGCGAGGCCTTCACCCTGCGCGTGCTGCAGGACCTGGACGGGGCCACCACCGCCCGCGCCATGGGCTGCAGCGAAGGCGCGGTAAAAACCCATCTGGCACGCGCCCGGCAGGCGCTGCAGGACTACCTGGAGATCCACCCGTGAACCGCTCCCTGCCTTCCGATGACACCCTGCGCAGCCTGCACGCGCAGTCGCTGCATGCGCTGTCGCCGGCCACACTGGCACGCCTGCGCCAGGCCCGACACGGCGCCAGCGCGACCCGGCACGGGCGCCTGCGCTGGTGGCTGGCCAGCGCCTGTTCACTGGTGGTGGCGCTGGGTATCGGCCTGCAGTTCACTGGCCATGGCACGCTGACGGGCCCCGCGCCGGCACCTGTGCTGGCCTCGGTGGAAGACAACAGCGCGCTCTACGACGAAAATCCCGATCTGTACCTGTGGCTGGGCGATACCGACCTGGCGATGGAGTGAATCATGTCCCGACTGCACACCCTGCCCCTGCTGATGACCCTGTTGCTGCTGCCGGCCCTCCCGGCGCTGGCGCAGAGCGCCGCGCCCGCCCCTGCGGCACGCCCTGCGCCGGCCACGCCGCTGCCGGCCTGGGAACAGTTGAGCGAAGCGCAGCGGGAATCGCTGCTGGCGCCACTGCGCGACCGCTGGAACAGCGCCGATGCCGGCCAGCGCCAGCGCATGCTCTCGCATGGCCAGCGCTGGCAGACGATGAGCCCGGAGGAGCGCGACAAGGCCCGCCGTGGCCTGCGCCGCTTCGAGCACATGAGCCCGGAACAGCGTGAGCAGGCCCGGGCCCTGTTCGGCCAGATGCGGGAACTGCCGCCCGCGCAGCGCGATGCACTGCGCGAGCGCTGGTCGCAGATGACGCCGGAACAACGCAAGGACTGGGTGCGCGACAACCCACCGCCGGCGAAGCCGCGCTGAAACGCCGCGGGGAACGGGGTCAGAGCCCTTTGCTGAGGCAAAGGGATCCGACCCCTGGCAGATTCCGGGAACCAGGGTCAGAGCCCTTTGCCAGAGGCAAAGGGATCTGACCCCATGTCGTTCACGCCTGCCAGCGTGTCTTCGCCAGCAGCTCGTCTTCCCAGTCGAAACCAAGCTGCCCTTCGCGCACGAACAGCGCGACGAAGTTGAGCAGGTTGCGCGCATACATCTCGCTGGCCTGGGTGGCGCCGCGGCTGGCAAGGCCCAGCGGGCCATCGATGGTCACGCCCTGATGCTCGATGCACTGCCCCGGTTGGGTCAGTGCGCAGTTGCCGCCGCTCTCGGCAGCCAGGTCCACGATCACGCTGCCGGTGGCCATGCCCTCCACCATCGCGGCAGTCACGATCGTCGGCGCCGGTCGCCCCGGTACCGCTGCGGTGCAGATCACCACATCCACGCTGCGCAGGTGGTCGGCCAGGCGGCGCTGCTGCTCGGCACGCTCTTCATCGGTCAACGCGCGCGCGTACCCGCCTTCGCCCGCCGCGCTCACCCCCAGGTCGAGGAAGCGCGCGCCCAGCGACTGGATCTGCTCGCGGGTTTCCGGACGCACGTCGAAACCTTCCACCTGTGCACCGAGACGCCGGGCAGTGGCAATGGCCTGCAGCCCCGCCACGCCGGCACCGATCACCAGCACCTTGGCCGGACGCACGGTGCCGGCAGCGGTGGTCAACATCGGGAAGAAACGTGGTGCGCGTTCGGCGGCGATCAGCGCGGCCTTGTAACCGGCCATGCCGGCCTGCGAACTGAGCACGTCCATGGCCTGCGCACGGGTGGTGCGCGGCAGCTGCTGCAGCGGGAACAGGTGCAGGCGGTCATCGGCAGCCAGTGCCGCCAGGCCCGGATCACTGGCCGGGGTCAACAGGCCAACCACGGTGGCACCCGGCTTGAGCTGTTCAAGCACCGCCGCCGGCGGCGCCTGCACGCACAACAGGATGTCGATTTCGGCCCAGCGCCCGGCGTCGAATGCGCGGGCACCGGCGTCGTCATAGGCTGCATCGGTGAAACCTGCGGCCAGACCGGCACCGGCCTCGTACCAGACGGTAATGCCGAGGGCGCCGAGCTTGCGCGCGGTTTCCGGCGTCAGCGCCACGCGCCGTTCGCCCGGCGCGGTCTCCTTGATCCCCAGCAACGCCACGGCCATGCAGGTCCCCGCTGATCGGTGAGTTTTCCCGATCCTAGCAGGCGGCTCCACTCAGTGCAGCGTGGCGCTGCCCGGGTCCAGCCGATCGATCACACCCTGCATCGCGCTGTCGAACGCACCGTCATCCACATGGGCGCGCAGACGTCCCAGCCGCACCATCACCGCCAGTTCCTCCGGCGAGGCCACGCAGAAGCGCACGCCGCGACGGTTGACGAACAGCAGGCGCGAGGAAATCGGGCTGACCCAGGACAGCTTGCCGGCCTGCACCTTGCCGTCCTTGTCGACGAAGTCCAGCCAGTTGCCGATCTCCATGCGACGGAAGCGATCGGCGTCGGCATTGTCGAAATCATCGGCATCGATCTGCCCGCCCAGCTCGACCGCCGGCGATTCGGCCACCGGCGGGGTCGGTAGTGCCACCTGCGGCAGTTCCGGCAGCGCGCGTTGCAGTTCCGGCCGCGATTCGGCAATGCCCTGCAGGGTGTCATGCAGGGCATCGATGGCACCGGTGGCGGCGTCGCCATGCACGCCCACGCTGGCGAACACCTTGGCCAGCACCGGCTGCCAGGCCTGCAGCCACGGCTTGCCGACAATCTGGCGGCGGGCCTCGGCCACTTCCTCCAGCAGCCCGTCGCCCAGGCTCAGCGCTTCGGCCACCGATGCGCCCTCCTCGCCCTCGCGCAGCAGCGCCAGGGTCAGGTGGTGCTGCCATGGCTGGCGCAGGAATTCAGCGATGGCCGGCGGCAGGGTGGCATCACCAATGCGGCGGTCCAGCTCGGCACCGGCACGGGTACGGGCCATTTCCAGCTTTTCCTGGCCACGCTGCGTTTCGGCGGCGCGACGCTCGGCGATTTCCACGCGGCGACGATGCTGCACGAGGAACTCGCGGAATTCTTCTTCCAGGGTCAGGAAGATCGCCAGGTTCTCGTTGAACTCGGCGACCAGGCGCTCGATGATCTCCTCGACCTTGGCCATCAGCATGCGCTCGGCCTGGCTTTCGCCAGTGTTGCCTTCGCAGGCCTCGGCCAGCGAGTTGAGCAGCTTGCGCGCCGGATGGGTCTTCTGCACGAACATGCGGCGGTCGAGCATGGCGACCTTGACGAACGGCACCACCAGGCGGCCGATCAACTCGCGCGAGCGGCCTTCCAGTTCGCGCTCGTCCAGCATCACGTCGAACAGCATGCCCACCAGGTCGATTGCATCCTCGTCCTGCGGGTCCAGCCGGGTCTGGCCCGGGTCGACACCGAGACGGGTGGCGCTGGAAAGCACTTCGCTCTTCAACCGCTGCGCCAACGATTCGCCATCCTCGCCGATCGCTGCACGCAGGGTCGCACTGGGCGTGGCCTGCAGCAGCGACAGCACCGACATCATCTCGCGCTGGCTGAGCGGACGCTGCTGGCCGATCGCCACCTGTGCGGCCGACGTCGCGTCCTCGCGCACGTGGCGGGTCTGCTGCAGCAGTTCGTGCAGCGCCTCCAGCAGCATGCCCTGCTGGCCCGCATGGGCCTCGCCGGTGCCGCTGCCTTCGGCGCCCAGGTGCTGCTGCATGTGGCCACGCCGCTCGGACCAGCGTGCGGCAAAGCGCTGCGCCCAGGCCGGCGCGGCCTGCTCGTCATCACCGAATTCGCCGTCCAGGCCCGAGCCCGGGCGCTGCTCCACCAGGTCATCCAGGCCCGAGGCCATGCGCGGGTCGGGCGCGGCCGATGGCGGACGCCGCGGCGCCCCCATCTGCGACATCACCCCGGCCGCGGCCAGTTGCTCGTCCAGCTTCTCGTAGATGCGACCCACCGGCGCGCGGAGGTCACGCTCGCACAGCTTGATCAGCACCAGGTGCACTTCCGGGGCCAGTTCACAGCCGGCAAAGGCTTCGTGGATGGCCACGCCCAGGTGTTCGGGGCTGATGGGATTATGGTCGGCATCCAGTTCGGCGCCGCCGACCAGACGGCCCAGGCGACGGTCGAGCCGCGCCAGCACCGGCTTGAAGTCACGCAGCAGCACCGTGGCGAAATTGCGCACCGCCAGCCGCGACTCCAGCACGTGCTCGGCCAGCAGGCTCAGGCCATCCTCGGCTGGGCCGGACAGCGTCGATTCGGCCGACATGGGCTCACCACTGGCCAGCGCATCCCAGGCCCGCTGCAGGTGGCCAGAGAAGGCACCGGCAATGTCCTCGCGGCGGCGGCGCAGTTCGCGCATCGCATCCAGGAACAGCAGCTGCGACGAACCGGCATTGCCGGCCCGGTCGAACAGGGCATCGTCGAAGCGCGCCAGTGCCGCGCCAAAGGCCTGGCACAGCGCGGGCAGGACCATGTCCCGGGCACGCTGGAGCTGGGCCGGGTCACGACCCGGCGATCCCATCGGTGTGGGCGCGCTCATCATTCGGGAAGGCTCCCCACCTTCTCTGGTACGACAGACAACGTGGACATCGCGACGACCGGCACACCCCATGTACCGGTACGTCGATGGTAGGCCGGCCAGCCCGTCACGGACAGTGAAACAGTCCTCACTTCAAACCTCATGACCGGCGGCCCGGCAAGGTAGATATCGTAAGCCGTGCAAGGCCTGCGAGGCGAGGGGAAGCGGCCGCCCGTTTCCCGCCAGTGGCATGACGTTCATCACAATTTGGTATTCAAAGGCCAGACGCGACACAGACGGTGTCTTTGACCACCCCGACTATAATCAAACCTTCGTGATGACCGGTTCAGACTCCATGCCCGACCCCGCCGCTCTGCTCGCCTTGGATGCCCGCCGCTCTGTGCCTTCGCGGCAACTGGCCGAGCCCGGCCCGGACCCGGCCACCCTGCAGCGGATGCTGGCTTCGGCAGTGCGCGTGCCCGATCACGGCAAGCGCGTACCGTTCCGCTTCCTGAAGATCGCCGGCGATGCACGTCACACTCTGGGCGACTTCCTGGCCGAGCGCAGCCGCCAACGCGACCCGCATGCGGGCGAGGCCGTGTTCGAGAAGGATCGCCAGCGTTTCAGCCATGCGCCGCTGGTGATCGTGGTGGTGGCCAGCCCGCGCCCGGACCCGAAGGTCCCCGAGCAGGAGCAGCTGATGACCGCCGGCTGCGTCTGCTTCGCCCTGCTGCAGGCCGCACAGGCGCTGGGCTTCGGCGCGCAGTGGCTGACCGCCTGGATGGCCTTCGACCCCGCCGTGCACGCCTACCTGGGCCTGGCCGAGGGCGAAGGCATCGCCGGTTTCATCCATATCGGCACGCCGAAGGCCGCTGTGCCCGAGCGCGAGCGTCCGGACCCTGCCACCCTGCTGCGCGACTGGACGCCTCCGGCATGACCCTGCCGGTACCACCGCCGTCGCTGTACCTGGTCGACGCCAGCATCTATGTGTTCCGCGCGTGGCACTCCCTGCCCGACCAGTACCAGGACGCGCAGGGCTGGCCGACCAATGCCGTGCACGGCTTCGCCCGCTTCCTGCTGGACCTGCTCGAGCGCGAACGCCCGCGTCACATCGCCATCGCCTTCGACGAAGCGCTGGACAGTGGCTTCCGCCACCGCCTGTACCCCGCCTACAAGGCCAACCGCGACCCGGCGCCGGAGGCGCTCAAGCGCCAGTTCGTGCACTGCAAGGCGCTGTGCGCAGCATTGGGCCTCGCCGTTCTGGCCCACCATGAATACGAGGCTGACGACCTGATCGGAAGCGCCCTGCATGTGCATCGTGGCAGCCACCGCGGCGTGATCATCTCCGCCGACAAGGACCTGTCGCAGCTGCTGCTGGATCACGACGAGCAGTGGGACTACGCACGCAACCAGCGCTGGAACGTGGCCGGAGTGAAGGCGCGGCACGGCGTGCACGCGCACCAGATCGCCGACTACCTGGCGCTATGCGGCGATGCGGTGGACAACATTCCCGGCATCAGTGGCGTCGGCAGCAAGTCCGCCGCCGTGCTGCTGGCCCATTTCGGCAGCATGGATGCGCTGTACGAACGCCTGGACGAAGTGCCGTTCCTGCGCCTGCGCGGCGCCGCCCAGATGGCGGTGCGCCTGCGCGAGCAGCGCGAGCACGCCCAGCTCTGGCGCCAGCTGACCACCATCGCGCTGGACGCGCCACTGGAAGGCAGCCAGCCCGGCCTGTTGCGCCAGGCGGCCGATCCCGAGCTGCTCGGCGGCCTGTGCCAGACCCTGCGCTTCGGCCCGATGACCCGCCGCCGGCTGTTCGATGCCGCCGGCGTGCCCGATATTCTTCCCACCCACAGCGAGCCCGCATGAGCCAGCGCAACACCGAAGCCCCGCGTGTCGTCTATGAAGGCAAGTACCAGCGCATGCTGGTGCGCGGCACCTGGGAATACAGCGAACGTACCCACGCCGGTGGCCTGGCCGCGATCATCATCGCCGTCACCCCCGAGGACAACGTGCTGTTCGTAGAGCAGTTCCGCGTGCCGCTGCAGGCACCCACCATCGAGATGCCGGCCGGCCTGGTCGGCGACATCCACGCCGGCGAATCGATCGAAGTCTCGGCCGTGCGCGAACTGGAAGAAGAAACCGGCTGGACCGCCGATCACGCCGAAGTGCTGCTGATCGGCCCGACCTCTTCCGGCGCCAGCAGCGAGAAGATCGCTTTCGTGCGCGCTACCGGCCTGCGCCGCGTTGGCGAGGGCGGTGGTGACGACAGCGAAGACATCATCGTGCACGAGATTCCGCGCAGTGAGGCAGCGGCCTGGCTGGTGCAGAAGATGGGCGAAGGCTACGAGCTGGACGCCAAGCTCTGGGCCGGGCTGTGGATGATCGAGCATCACCTGGACGGACGCCCGCGTGGCTGACGCCGACCTGCACGCGCTGCCGGCGCTGCTCGGCGCCGACGACCCGGCGATCCATACGATCCACCGGCCTCAGGGTGCCTCGCCGTACCTGATGCTGGCCGATCATGCCGGCCAGCAGGTGCCGCGTGCCCTCGCAGGCCTGGGCTTGCCGCAGGCCGAACTGGACCGCCATATCGGCTGGGACATCGGCATTGCCGGCACCACCCGCGCACTGGCCGAACGGCTGGATGCCTGGGCCATCGAACAGACCTATTCGCGGCTGCTGATCGACTGCAACCGCCCGCTGGCCTCGCCGACGCTGATTCCGGAGGTGAGCGACCACACCGTGGTGCCGGGCAATGCCGGGCTGTCGGCGGCACAGCGGCAGCAGCGTATCGATGCGATCCACGCGCCCTACCACGCGCGCATCGACGCGGAACTGGATGCGCGCCGAGATGCCGGCCGCCCCACCCTGCTGGTGATGATGCACAGCTTCACTCCGGCGATGAACGGCGCGCAGCGACCGTGGCATGCCGGCGTGCTGTACCACCAGGACACGCGCTTCGCCCATGCCTTGCTGCAGGCACTGCGCGAGGAAGGCGACCTGGTGGTTGGTGACAATGAACCGTATTCGGTGAGCAGCACCAGCGACTACGCAGTGCCGGTGCATGGCGAAGGCCGCGGGCTGGTGCACGTGGAACTGGAAATCCGCCAGGACCTGATTGCCGATGTGGCTGGGCAGCAGGCGTGGGCGGAGCGGCTGGCGCGGATCTTCAGCGCATTGCAGCCGCAGTTGCTGGCGTTCGGTTGAACGCGCGTGGATCCATTCCGGATCGGTAGTGCCGGCCGCTGGCCGGCAACCTCAATGATCCAACCACCCCGAGGTTGCCGGCCAGCGGCCGGCACCACCGCAGGCGTGGCACATCCACCCACGGCAGCGCCTTCAATCATGCATCGCTGACCGGGCAGACGGTGGCGGCCGATTCGACCGGCGCCGGGCGTAGGCCCAGCGCGATCACCACGCCGAGCGCGGCGAACAACGCGGCGCCGTACTGTGCATTGACCATGCCTTGCAGGGCGTCGGCACTGGTTGCGGCCTGCGTGCCGCGCGCGGCGTTGGCCACCATCACCAGCACCGCCAGTCCCAACGCGCCGCCGATCTGCTGGGCGGTGGCCGCCATGCCGGACGCGACGCCCTGCTGTGCGGCCGGCACTCCCTGCCCGGCCACGATCCACATCGCCGTCCAGCTCATGCCCTGGCCGATGCTGAGCACCACGATGCCCGGCAGCAGCGGCCAGTAGCTGGCACCGTGCGGCATCGCCAGCGCCACCGCGGCAATGCCGATGGCACCGGCGGCGAAGCCCCAGGCCAGTACCTGCCTTGGCGAACGGCGCCGCAGCATGCGTTCGGCAATACGGATGCCGAAGGTGCACACCAACGTCGGCAGCAGGAAGGCCATGCCGGCCTGCAGCGGGCTCCAGCCATAGCCATCCTGGAAGTAGAGCGCCAGGAAGTAGTACTGCACGCCATAGCTGCTCATGAAGGCGAAGGTCAGGCCGAGTGCCGCGCGCAGGCCCGACAGGCGCAACAGCGAAAACTGCATCAGCGGGTCACGGCTGCGTTTTTCGATCTGTACGAACACCGTCAACAGCACGGCTGAAAGCAGCAGGCAGATCAGCGTGGCCGGTGCCGTCCAGCCCCACTCCGGCCCTTGCACCAGGGTAGTGACCAGCAGGCTGCCGCCGGCGGTGACGGTCAGACAACCGGCCAGATCGAAGGAGCGGCCGCGCACCCTTGGACCATCGGACGGCAACCACGCACCGGCTGCGACCGCGCACGCCGTGGCCAGCGGCACGATCACCGCCAGCACCGCCGGCCAGCCGAACGCCTGGGTCAGCACGCCACCCAGCAGCGTGCCCAGCGCCAGGCCCACCGCGCTGGCCATGCTCCAGATCGCCAGCGCGCGGTTGCGCACCGGGCCTTCGGCGTACAGCGTGTTGATCAGTGCCAGCGTGGCGGGGAACAGCAGGGCCGCACCGACGCCCTGCGCGGCGCGCGCGATGATCAACAAGGTGGCATTCGGCGCCAACGCACCGAGCAGCGACGCCAGTGCGAA
This sequence comes from Stenotrophomonas sp. YJH_SMC_133, assembly GCF_059370655.1. Lineage (NCBI taxonomy): Bacteria > Pseudomonadati > Pseudomonadota > Gammaproteobacteria > Lysobacterales > Lysobacteraceae > Stenotrophomonas > Stenotrophomonas sp. YJH_SMC_133. The sequence continues at coordinate 50,426 of NZ_JCAFTW010000011.1, forward strand.
CAGCAGCATGCCCAGCCGGTAGAAACGGCGACGGCCGATCAGGTCGGCGGCGCGACCACCCAGCAGCAGGCTGCCACCGAACGCCACGGTGTAGGCACTGACCACCCACTGCAGCTGCTGCGCGTTGATCTGCAGCGCGCGGCCCATGTCATGGAGGGCGACGAAGATGATGGTGGCGTCCAGGGCGATGATCAGCTGCGCGGTGGCCAGCAGGGTCAGCGCCCAGCGTGGGTACTTGAGAGGGGGCATCGGCGGCGGTGGATCGGTGGGGGAACGCAGTCTCATTGATGCGGGCCAATCAATAAACCCCTGCCCGACCATATCTGTCATGATTTTCGGCATGAATGGATCCTCGTTGGACCTCAATGCGGTGCGCATGCTGGTGCAGGTGGCCGAGGCACGCAGCTTCACCGTCGCTGCCGGGCAGCTGGGCCTGAGCCAGTCCGGCCTGTCGCGCGCGATCGGGCGGCTGGAAGCCACGCTGGGGGTAAAGCTGCTGCAGCGGAACACCCGCAACGTGGCGTTGACCCCGGATGGCCGCCAGTTCGTGGAACAGGTGGCACCGCTGCTGGCCGGCCTCGACGATGCCGAGCGGCAACTGGCCGACCGCCCGTGCACGCCCTCGGGTACGTTGAAGATCAGTGCGCCGTCGATGTTCGGGCGCAAGGTGCTGGTGCCGATGCTGGCGCCATTACTGGAACAGCATCCGCAACTGCAGGTGGAAGCCGTGCTCAGTGACCGCTTGGTCGATCTGGTCGAGGAAGGCTTCGATGCCGCGCTGCGCACCGGCGTCATCGCCGACCAGCGCATCGTCGCGCGGCCATTGCGGCCGCTGCGCTGGGTGACGGTGGCCAGCCCCGCGTATCTGGCCCGCTGTGGCGCACCGGACGATGTGGCCGCGCTGCGGGATCACGCCTGCCTGGCGGTGCGCAACCTGCGCAGTGGCCGGCTGGTGGACTGGCAGTTCCTGCAGGACGGGCAACTGCGCGAGTTCACGCCGCCGACGCGGATGGTGTTCGACAGCGGCGATCCGCTGGTGGAAGCGGCCATCGCCGGCATCGGCATCGTGCAGGTGATGGATTTCGCGGTGGCCGATGCCTTGGCCGACGGCCGCCTTCAGCGCGTGCTGCAGCCGTTCGAGGGCCGCAGCCGCGCGCTGTCACTGATCTACCCACCGTCGCGCCAGCATTCGCCGAAGCTGCAGGTGCTGGCCGACGCATTGCTGGCCGGGGATTGGTAGCGCCGGCCGCTGGCCGGCGCCTGCAGGAATCCACCCGTTTCAGGTTTGCCGGCCAGCGGCCGGCACTACCAGGCTGTGGTAGATCCGCGCCACGCGTGGACGAGGGTTGGTAGCGCCGCGCATGGCCCGGCGCAACCGGTGCGGCGTTGCCGGCCAGCGGCCGGCACTACCAGGCTGTGGTCGATCCACGCCATGCGTGGACGAGGGTTGATAGCGCCGCGCATGGCCCGGCGCTACCGGTGCGGCGTTGCCGGCCAGCGGCCGGCACTACCAGGTTGTGGTAGATCCACGCCATGCGTGGATGAGGGTTGGTAGCGCCGGGCATCGTCCGGCGCTACCGATGAGGCGTTGCCGGCCAGCGGCCGGCACTACCGATCAGGCGAAGCTATCGGTAGCGCGTACCAGCGCGTCCACGTTCTCGGCCTCGAACGCCGAATGGCCCGAGGCCGGGGTGATTTCCAGCTTCGCCTTCGGCCAGACCTTGGTCAGGTCCCAGGCGTTGGCCAGCGGGCAGACCACGTCGTAGCGGCCGTGCACGATCACGCCGGGAATATCGGCGATGCGGTGCGCGTCGCGCAGCAGCTGGTCTTCCACCTCGAAGAAGCCGCCGTTGACGAAGTAGTGGTTCTCGATGCGGGCAAAAGCCAGTGCGAAGTGCGGGTCTTCGTGGCTGTTGATGAAGTCATCATCGACATGCAGGAAGCTGGTCGCGCCTTCCCACACCGCCCACGCCTTGGCCGCTTCCAGGCGGGTGGCTTCGTCGTCGCTGGTCAGGCGGCGGTGGAAGGCCGAGATCAGGTCATGGCGCTCCACCGACGGGATCGGCTTGAGGTAGTGCTCCCACGCATCCGGGAACAGGCGGTTGGCGCCTTCCTGGTAGAACCATTCCAGCTCCCAGCGGCGCAGCATGAAGATGCCGCGCAGGACCAGTTCGGTCACGCGCTGCGGATGGGTTTCGGCATAGGCCAGCGCCAGGGTCGAACCCCAGCTGCCACCGAACACCTGCCAGCGATCGACCTTGAGGTGTTCGCGCAGCTTCTCGATATCGGCAACAAGGTCCCAGGTGGTGTTGTCCACCAGGTCGGCGTGCGGGGTGGAACGGCCGGCACCGCGCTGGTCGAACAGGATGATGCGGTACTTGGACGGGTCGTGGAACTGGCGCATCTTGTCGCTGCAGCCACCGCCCGGGCCACCGTGCAGCATCACCACCGGCTTGCCGTCCGGGTTGCCGCACTGCTCGAAGTACAGCGTGTGGCGGTCGTCGACCTTCAGGGTGCCGACGTCATAGGGGGTGATGGCGGGGTACAGCGTACGCATGCTTGCAGCTCCAGGGTGATGCCCTGCCGTGGCAGGAGAACCTCCATTCTAGGCCGGACGCCGGCCCAGGGTGATGCGGTCGCGCTGCTCCAGATCCTGCACGGTCTGCACCTCGGCAAACCCCGCCGCGTCGAACAGCGCGCGGATCGCCTCGCCCTGGTCCCAACCGTGCTCGATCAGCAGCCAGCCGCCGGGCAGCAGGTGGGCCTGGCCACCGTCGACGATGCGGCGGATGTCGTCCAGGCCATCCGGACCCGAGGCCAGTGCGGTGGCCGGCTCGAAGCGCAGGTCACCCCGCTCCAGATGCGGATCGTCGCTGGCGATGTACGGCGGGTTGCTGGCAATCAGATCAAAACGCGCGCCCTGCAGCGGTGCATACCAGTCGTGCCCGCCTTCAGCGAAGCGGACGTTGCGCAGATCATGGCGGGCGGCATTGCGCGCGGCCACGGCCAGCGCGCCCGGGCTGGCGTCGGTGGCCAGCACCTGCGCCTGCGGCCGTTCGCTGGCCAGTGCCAGTGCAATCGCACCACTGCCGGTGCCCAGGTCGGCCAGCTGCAGCGACTGGTCTGGCGGCAGGCGCTCCAGCGCCAGCTCGACCAGCAGCTCGGTTTCCGGACGCGGGATCAGCGTGGCCGGGTCGACCTCCAGGTCCAGCGTCCAGAATCCGCGACGGCCGGTCAGGTAGGCCACCGGCTCACCGGCCACGCGGCGGGCCAGCAACGCCTCGAAGGCGGCCTGGTCATTGGCGGCCAGCGGATCGGTGGCGTGGGCGAACAGCCAGCTGCGCGGGCGGTCCAGTACGTGCAGCAGCAGCAGTTCAGCCTCGTGGCGGGCCTCGATGCCGCCGAGACGGGCACTGGCCTCAGCCACGGTCTGGCGCAGGGAGGGTTCGGTTTGGAAAGACATGCCGCAATTGTAGAGCCGCAGTCGAGCGTGGCTCGACACTGCAAAAAGCTGCAATCCGTTCAGGTTCTGCCGGAGGGAATAAGGAGGGGCTATCGGCCCCTTTCCGCGCCTCCGGGAGATTTCCCTTGTCACACAGCCAGTTGCAGGATGGGAGCGGCAGGGTTCAGTGCCTGCTCATGACCAAATGATAGACTACATCTATCAAATAGATGCAATCAATGGATTGTTCTTATCGCCAGTGAGTCGGTAACCTAGCTCCTGTCGATTCACCCACTCCCCTTCACCAGAGGAAAAACGATGTCCCTGATCAACACCCAGATCCAGCCGTTCGAAGCCAACGCTTACCACAATGGCGAGTTCATCAAGGTTTCCGACGCCAGCCTGAAGGGCCAGTGGTCCGTCCTGATCTTCATGCCGGCCGCCTTCACCTTCAACTGCCCGACCGAGATCGAAGACGCGGCTGACCATTACGCCGAGTTCAAGAAGGCTGGCGCCGAGGTCTACATCGTCACCACCGATACCCACTTCTCGCACAAGGTGTGGCACGAAACCTCGCCGGCCGTCGGCAAGGCCCAGTTCCCGCTGGTCGGCGACCCGACCCACCAGCTGACCAACGCCTTCGGCGTGCACATTCCGGAAGAAGGCCTGGCGCTGCGCGGCACCTTCATCATCAACCCGGAAGGCGTGATCAAGACCCTGGAGATCCACTCCAACGAGATCGCCCGTGACGTTTCCGAGACCCTGCGCAAGCTGAAGGCTGCCCAGTTCACCGCCGCCAACCCGAACCAGGTGTGCCCGGCCAAGTGGAAGGAAGGTGAGAAGACCCTGACCCCGTCGCTGGACCTGGTCGGCAAGATCTAACGCAGTACCCGCCTGCCGTGGCCCCACGCCACGTCGCGCCCTTCATCCCCATGCCGGTGCCCTACCGGCGTGGGGGTGAACCCAAGACAGCCAACGCTCGCCCGCCTTGGCCAGCCAGCCCCTTCCACGGTCGCTGTCTTGGGTTCACCCCTACCCCCAGCTGGTCCGCTACCTTGTACAGCGGTGCCACGCCCCCTGTTTGCCTGAAGCCAGGAGAAGACCGATGTTGGACGCCAACCTGCAGTCGCAGCTGAAGACCTATCTGGAGCGCGTGACCCGCCCGATCCAGATCACTGCGCACGCCGACGACGGCGCCAAGTCGCAGGAGATGCTGGAACTGCTGCAGACCCTGGAAAGCCTGTCGGACAAGATCTCGCTGCAGGTGCTGCGCGATGGCCAGGGCCGCGTGCCGTCCTTCGACCTGGGCACCCCGGGCCAGGACATCCATCTGACCTTCGCCGGCCTGCCGATGGGCCATGAGTTCACCTCGCTGGTGCTGGCGCTGCTGCAGGTGGGCGGTCATCCGTCCAAGGCCACCGCCGAGCTGATCGAGCAGGTGCAGAACCTGGAAGGCGAGTACAGGTTCGAAACCTACTTCTCGCTGTCCTGCCAGAACTGCCCGGACGTGGTGCAGGCGCTGAACCTGGCGGCGGTGCTCAACCCGCGCATCCAGCACGTGGCCATCGACGGTGCCCTGTTCCAGGACGAAGTCGAGAAGCGCGAGATCATGTCGGTGCCGACCGTGTACCTCAACGGCGAAGTGTTCGACCAGGGCCGCATGACCCTCGAGCAGATCGTGGCCAAGCTGGACACCAATGCCAGCAAGCGCGATGCCGAGAAGATCGCCGCCAAGGACGCCTTCGACGTGCTGGTGGTGGGCGGTGGCCCGGCCGGTGCTGCAGCGGCGATCTACGCCGCACGCAAGGGCATCCGCACCGGCATCGCCGCCGAGCGTTTCGGCGGCCAGGTGCTGGACACCATGGCGATCGAGAACTTCATTTCGGTGAAGGAGACCGAAGGCCCGAAGCTGGCCACGGCACTGGAACAGCACGTGCGCGAGTACGAGGTGGACATCATGAACCTGCAGCGCGCCAGTGCGCTGGTGCCGGCCGGCGAAGACGGCCTGGTGCAGGTGCAGCTGGAGAACGGCGCGGTGCTGAAGTCGCGCTCGGTGATCCTGTCCACCGGCGCGCGCTGGCGGCAGATGAACGTGCCGGGCGAAGACCAGTACCGCAACAAGGGCGTGGCCTACTGCCCGCACTGCGATGGCCCGCTGTTCAAGGGCAAGCGCGTGGCGGTGATCGGCGGCGGCAACTCCGGCGTGGAAGCGGCCATCGATCTGGCCGGCATCGTGTCGCATGTAACCCTGCTGGAGTTCGATTCCAGCCTGCGCGCCGATGAAGTGCTGCAGAAGAAGCTGCGCAGCCTGGCCAATGTCACCGTGCTGACCAGCGCACAGACCACCGAAGTGCTGGGTGACGGCAGCCGTGTCACCGGCCTGGTCTACAAGGACCGCGTCGGCGGCGACGCCCACCGCGTCGAGCTGGAAGGCATCTTCGTGCAGATCGGCCTGCTGCCCAACACCGAGTGGCTGAAGGATGTGGTGGCGCTGTCGCCGCGTGGCGAGGTCGTCATCGACGACCGCGGCCAGACCAACCTGCCGGGTGTGTTCGCTGCTGGCGATTGCACGACGGTACCCTACAAGCAGATCATCATTGCCATGGGCGCCGGTTCGACCGCCGCACTGAGCGCGTTCGACCACCTGATCCGCTCGTCGGTGAGCAACAGCAGCGGTGCCGTTGCTGAAGCGGCCTGATCCACCGTTCCCAGATCACCGGGAACATTGTCTGCCTGTCGGGTAACCATGCCGTCAGCCGGTCCGTTACCCCTGGGGTGTAAGGATGAACCTACGTGATCTGAAGTACCTGGTAGCCCTGGCCGACCACAAGCATTTCGGCCGGGCTGCCGCCTCCTGCTTTGTCAGCCAGCCCACGCTGTCCACCCAGATCCGCAAGCTGGAAGAGGAACTGGGCCTGCCGCTGGTGGAACGCGCACCGCGCAAGGTGATGCTGACCCCGGCCGGCCAGGAAGCGGCGGCACGGGCACGGGTGATCGTGTCCGAAGTGGAGCAGCTGAAGGAAGCGGCGCGACGCAGCCGCGACCCGGAAGCCGGGACGGTGCGCCTGGGGATCTTCCCGACCCTCGGTCCGTACCTGCTGCCGCATGTGATCCCACGCATCCGCGAGCGCTTCCCGGAGCTGGAACTGCTGCTGGTCGAGGAAAAGAGCGATGTGCTGCTGGACCGCCTGCGCGAAGGCAAGCTGGACGCCGCGCTGCTGGCGCTGCCGGTAATCGACGACCAGCTGCACGCCGAGTTCCTGTTCGAGGAACCGTTCCTGCTGGCGGTGTCCGGGCGCCACCCGCTGGCCCGCCGCGAACACCTGGATGTGCAGGAACTGGCCACGCAGAAGCTGCTGCTGCTGGAAGATGGCCACTGCCTGCGCGACCAGGCGCTGGAAGTGTGCCGCCTGTTCGGCGCCAACGAGAAGTCCGAGTTCCGCGCCACCAGCCTGGAGACGCTGCGGCAGATGGTTGCCGCCGACGTCGGCATCACCCTGCTGCCCAGCCTGTCGGTGCAGCCGCCGGTGCCGCGATCGAACAACATCCGCCTGCTCGACTTCACCGGCGAGGGCCGTCCCAGCCGTCGCATCGCCATGATCTGGCGCCGCAGCTCGGCCATGAACGACTTCCTGATGGAACTGGCCGACCAGTTCAAGCGCCTGCCGCAGGCGCTGTTCACCCTTGATGCGGTGAATGCCACCGGCGAAGCGACTGCTCTGCCCGGCCCCGCCCTGAACGGCTGAACCCCCACAGCACCGGCCTGGAATCGGCAGGAGTCGATTCCGGCCGCATTTGTCCCCACAATACAGACAGGCGGCGCCAGCAGGTGCCGCCTTTTGCATGGCTTTCAACCAAGGAGCTTCACCATGAGTACCGCCAGCGGCCTGCCGCCGTCGATCACCGTTTCCACCTTCGACATGGACCGCCTGGACGCCATGCTCGAATCCCCTGCGCTGAGCCAGACGCCTGCCGCGCTCGCGCTTGCTGAAGAACTCAACCGGGCCACCGTGCTGGCACCGGACCAGATTCCCGAAGGCATCGTCATGATGCATTCGCGCGTGGAGTGCGAAGATGAAGTGTCGGGCGAGAAGCACGTCCTGACCCTGGTCTTCCCCCGCGAAGCCAACGTCGATGAAGGCAAGGTTTCCGTGCTGGCCCCGGTCGGCAGTGCCCTGCTCGGCCTTTCGATCGGCCAGAGCATCGACTGGAACGCGCCCGGCGGCCGCAAGCTGCGCCTGCGCGTGACCGCGGTCCACAACGACCGCCCCTGATTACCGCTGCGCACCGCGCGCGATTCGATCCCCCTGCACCAGGAGCCGTAATGAGTACCCCGTCCAAACTGTCCCAGCTGCGCGAACTGTCCGTGGTCGTTGCCGATACCGGTGACTACGAGGCGATCAAGCGCCTGCAGCCGGTGGACTGCACCACCAATCCGACCCTGGTAAAGAAGGCGCTGGACCTGCCGGTCTACGCCGAGCTGATCGAACGCGAACTGGCCTGGGGCCGCCAGCAGAGTGGCGACCGCGAAGCCGTGGTGCACGCCGTGGCCGACCGCCTGACCATCGGCGTCGGCGCGCTGCTGAGCACGCTGGTGCCGGGCCGCGTGTCCACCGAAGTGGACGCCGACCAGGCCCACGACACCGCCGCCACCGTGGCCAAGGCCCGCCAGTTCATCCAGATGTACGCCGATGCCGGCGTGCCGCGCGAGAAGATCCTGATCAAGATCGCCGCGACCTGGGAAGGCGTGGAAGCCGCGCGCATCCTGCAGGCCGAGGGCATCGACTGCAACCTGACCCTGATCTTCAACCCGACCCAGGCGCTGGCCTGCAGCGAAGCCGGCGCGTTCCTGATCTCGCCGTTCGTCGGTCGTATCCTCGATTGGTACGTGGCCAACGGCCAGACCCCGGCCACCATCGACGAAGACCCGGGCGTGAAGTTCGTGCGTGGCGTGTATGCCGAATTCAAGCGCCGCGGTTCGCCGACGGTGGTGATGGGTGCCTCGTTCCGTTCGACCGCGCAGATCGAAGCGCTGGCCGGCTGCGACCGCCTGACGATTTCTCCGGACCTGCTGGAGAAGCTGGACGCTGACCACGGCGAGCTGCCGCGCAAGCTGGTGGCCGGTGCAGCGGACGGCGCGGCGGTGACCCCGATCGATGCGGCGAAGTTCGCGGCGGACCTGGCGGCCGATCCGATGGCCACCGAGAAGCTGGCGACCGGCATCGAGGCGTTTGCCAAGGATCTGGAAGCACTGCGCGAGCGGATCCGCGCGGCACTGTGATTCCGGCCAACGGCTGAGCCCCTCGTGGCGGGTCGGTAGAGTCGAGCTTGCTCGACTGACTGCTAGAGCAAAAGCCGCGCTGGGTCGGGCGGGTTGGGTTCGCGGGGGACGCCGTGAACCCGTCCATGGGGGCTTGGCCGCGGCATCCATGCCGCGGACACCCCCGCGAACCCAACCCGCCCGCCCTCTGACAATTTCCTGCGGCCGCCCGCCACGGAAGAAAGAAAGAAGAGCAACAGTGGGTCGCGCGCTTCGCTTGCTCGGAGCCGAGCATGGCTATGCCGGTCGTCCTGACCGGCACCCTCCGGGCCGTCGCGCAAGCGACGTTGGCAGCGGCTCCTGCCGCTGCCTTCAGCTCTACAGAAAGCACTGCAGGATCAAACAAAAAGGACGCGGCGAACGCCGCGTCCTTTTTGTTTTTCTTCAGTTCGTCAGTAACCAATGCTCTCGCCCACCGTCACCGGAAAACTGTCGAAGGTGGGACGGGTGCAGATGGCGGGACCGTCCACGGCATGGATGCCGTGGCCGAGCCCCCAAGGACGGGTTTACGGCGTGTCCCGCCATCTGCACCCGTCCCGCCAAACTCACAGCAAACCAGAGCCGCTTGGCTTTGGCTTTGGCTTTGGCTTTGGCTTTGGCTTTGGCTTTGGCTTTGGCTTTGGCTTTGGCTTTGGCTTTGGCTTTGGCCTTGGCTTTCAGCCGTTGACGTTGCCCGCCGCAGGCGGACCACCGCGCGTCAGCGCGGCGCCTCCACATCCAACCCGATCGGGCAGCTCACGCCGGTGCCGCCGATGCCGCAGTAGCCGTTCGGATTCTTCGCCAGGTACTGCTGGTGATAGTCCTCGGCGTAGTAGTACGCCGGTGCCGGGTACACGATCTCGGTGGTGATCGGGGCGTAGCCGGCCGCATCCAGCTGCGCCTGGTAGGCCTCGCGGCTGGCCAGCGCGGCCTTGTACTGGGCTTCGTCGGTGGTGTGGATCGCCGAGCGGTACTGGGTGCCGGTGTCGTTGCCCTGGCGCATGCCCTGGGTCGGGTCGTGGCTCTCCCAGAACAGCTGCAACAAGCGCTCCAGGCTCACCACCGCCGGGTCGAACACCACCTGCACCACTTCGGTGTGGCCGGTCAGGCCCGAACAGACCTCTTCATAGGTCGGGTTCGGGGTGATGCCCCCGGCATAGCCCACCGAGGTGCTGTACACGCCCGGTTCGCTCCAGAACTTGCGCTCGGCGCCCCAGAAGCAGCCCAGCGCGAAACGGATCTGCTGCAGGCCGGCAAAACGGTCCTTCAGCGGATGGCTGTTCACGAAGTGCTGGTTGCTGTGCAGCGGCAGCGGCTGGTCACGCCCCGGCAGCGCCTCTTCCGGGCGTGGCAGGCGCTGCTTGAAGGCGCCGATGCCGAGGATGCCCTGGCCAATTCCCAACATGATGCGCTCCTACGCCGGAAGTCCGGCTATGTCGTCTGCATCTGAAATGGGGGCGTCCGGCGCGTGGCCCAAGTCCAGCGCCGCCACGATGTCCTCGGCCTGCGGGCGTGCCGCATCGGGGATTCCCACCCGCAGCACACCGAACAGCGGCAGCTCGCCCATGCCGCCCAGCAGCTGCTCGCCAAACACGAAGGCCGGGATGCCGGCATCTTCCAGCGCGTGCTTGACCAGGTGGGCGTCGAACAGGTTGTCGGCCTTGTACACGATGTGCATGCGGCGGCTCCGTGGGACAGGGTTCCAGCATACGCCCGGAAGCTGAATGGTGGTGGTGACGGCGCATGACCGTTCTGCCGGCCAGCGGCCGGCACTACCCATCCACCTTCCGGTAGCGCCGGCAGCGGGCCGGCGGAATGTGGATCGCCGTGCAGTTGGGTAGTGCCGGCCGCTGGCCGGCATCCCCACACCCCACCGGGCAGCCCTGCCCCGTACGCGCTAGACTGTTGGTCTTTCTGCCCTTTTTCGCCCCAGACTCATGTCCGAGCACACCCCCGCCAGCCCCGAGACCCCCGCCGACAGCCACGAGAAGCGCGATTTCATCCGCCAGATCGTGCGCGAGGACCTGGCCAGCGGAAAGCACCAGGCGATCAAGACCCGCTTCCCGCCGGAGCCGAACGGCTACCTGCACATCGGCCATGCCAAGTCGATCTGCCTGAACTTCGGCATCGCCGGCGAATTCAGCGGCGTCTGCAACCTGCGCTTCGACGACACCAACCCGGCCAAGGAAGACCCGGAATACGTGGCCGCGATCCAGGACGACGTGCGCTGGCTGGGCTTCGAGTGGAACGAGCTGCGCCATGCTTCGGACTACTTCCAGGCCTATTACCTGGCCGCCGAGAAGCTGATCGAACAGGGCAAGGCCTATGTCTGCGACCTGTCGGCCGAGGAAGTGCGCGCCTACCGCGGCACCCTGACCGAACCGGGCCGCCCGTCGCCGTGGCGCGACCGCAGCGTCGAGGAAAACCTCGATCTGTTCCGCCGCATGCGTGCCGGTGAGTTCCCGGATGGCGCGCGCACCCTGCGCGCGAAGATCGACATGGCCAGCGGCAACATCAACCTGCGCGATCCGGCGCTGTACCGCATCAAGCACGTCGAGCACCAGAACACCGGCAACGCGTGGCCGATCTACCCGATGTACGACTTCGCCCACGCGCTGGGTGATTCGATCGAGGGCATCACCCACTCGCTGTGCACGCTGGAGTTCGAAGACCACCGCCCGCTGTACGACTGGTGCGTGGACAACGTCGATTTCGCCCATGACGATGCGCTGACCCAGCCGCTGGTCGATGCCGGCCTGCCGCGCGAAGCCGCCAAGCCGCGCCAGATCGAGTTCTCGCGTCTGAACATCAACTACACGGTGATGAGCAAGCGCAAGCTGATGGCGCTGGTCACCGAGCAGCTGGTGGACGGCTGGGAAGACCCGCGCATGCCGACCCTGCAGGGCCTGCGTCGCCGTGGCTACACCCCGGCCGCGATGCGCCTGTTCGCCGAGCGCGTGGGCATCAGCAAGCAGAATTCGCTGATCGACTTCAGCGTGCTGGAAGGCGCGCTGCGCGAAGACCTGGACAGCGCCGCGCCGCGCCGCATGGCAGTGGTCGATCCGGTCAAGCTGGTGCTGACCAATCTGCCTGAGGGCCATGAAGAACAGCTGACCTTCAGCAACCACCCGAAGGACGAGAGCTTCGGCAGCCGCGAAGTGCCGTTCGCACGTGAAGTGTGGATCGACCGCGAGGACTTCGCCGAAGTGCCGCCGAAGGGCTGGAAGCGTCTGGTGCCGGGTGGCGAAGTGCGCCTGCGCGGCGCCGGCATCATCCGCTGCGACGAAGTGATCAAGGATGCCGGCGGCACCATCACCGAGCTGCGCGGCTGGCTGGATCCGGAATCGCGTCCGGGCATGGAAGGCGCCAACCGCAAGGTCAAGGGCACCATCCACTGGGTCAGCGCCGTGCATGGCGTGCCGGCCGAGATCCGCCTGTACGACCGCCTGTTCTCGGTGCCGAACCCGGATGATGAATCGGAAGGCAAGACCTACCGCGATTATCTCAATCCGGAATCGCGCCGCACCGTCACCGGCTATGTCGAGCCGGCCGCGGCCAGCGCCGCGCCGGAGCAGTCGTTCCAGTTCGAACGTACCGGCTACTTCGTCGCCGACCGCCGCGACCACACCGAAGCCAAGCCGGTGTTCAACCGCAGCGTGACCCTGCGCGATACCTGGTCGGCCTGAGGACCTGCGCGGGCGCCAGCACGGCGCCCGCCCGCCATCGACAATGATCACCGCCCTCTCCGTCCTGTTCTGGTTCATCTCGCAGCATCCGCTGCTGACGTTCTTTGCAGCGATGGTGCTGGCCGGGCTGGTCTCGTGGTGGCGGCGCTTTCCGGGCTACGCCATCGTGGTGTTCCCGCTGGCGATGCTCAACATGTTCCTCGGCCACTTCCTCAACGCCACCTTCCTCAACGTGGTGGGCGAGCGTGGTGAAGCGGTGATCGTCAAGGCCGAGCGAACCAGCTCCACGCTCAACGAACAGTACATCTGGCGCTACGAAGGGGTGCTGCGTACCGCCGAGGGCCGCGACGTGGACGTGGTGTTCCACACCAACACCGCTTCGCTGTGGCCGCTGGAAAACGCCATCCGTATCCCGGCGCGCGACCAGCCGTTCGTGGTCAAGTACACGCCGGGCTTCCCACGCAACTTCGTCATCCTCACCAATGAATCCCTGCACGGCGTCGCCCAGGCCCGGGCCAGCGCGCGCGAGCGGGTGGAGGTGGCGGCACGCAAGCTGCATTTCAGCCCGGGCAATGCCGAGTTCCGCGCGGACTATCGCCGCGAGCTGGAAAGCTGGCTGCGCGACCACGGCAACGATCCACAGCAGCAATCCGACGCGCAGCGATATCGCGCCGAACTCGACGCGCTCGACCGCTAGATGCCCAGGCCCTGCCTGGATGTTCCACCCCATCCACCCCACAGGCCTGACATGACCACGACCTCCGCCGCTCTCCTCCCGCTGCTGCAGCAGGTCCTTCAGGACGCGGGCGTCGCCAGCCACGTCGACGGCAACGCGCTGCTGCTGGACAGCGGCCTGCGCCTGACCCCGCATGCAATGGCCGCACACGCGCGCGACAACGGTGGTTGGCAGACCTCCACCGTCATCGAAAGCCAGCATCCGCGGTTGTTCGCCGATGGCCTGTTCGAGTACCAGCACGCAAATGGTGCCGATGAGCAGGCATCGCTGTTGTCCGGCTTCCAGACCTGGGTGCGGGTAGACCTGGCGACCCTGCAGACTGCGATCGGCGCCGAAGATGCACAGGGCCTGCCGATGATGGGCCTGACCTATCCGGCCGGTGACGATGGCGAGGAACACGAACGCACCGTGGTGCTGGGGCCGTTGGCGCACTACCGTGCACAGGAAGTGGATGCCTCCACCTGCAGCGAAGACGATCATGGCTCCTGCCCCTGCTGCCTGTTCACCCGCAGCATGGAGGCCTTCGACGAGCTGCTGAAAGCCCGCCAATTCCTCGCCATCCGCCTGTTCGCCTCGCGCGATGCCGACGGCCTGTGCGAGGCCGATTGCCGGGTCAACGGCCACGACTTCGCCGCCGCCCTGCCCCTGCTGCGCGCCTACGCGGCCAGCTGGCCGCAGGCCGGGCTGGAGTTCCGCAAGCAGTACGTGGTGATCCGCACCGGCTCGCCAGGCTGACCCACGCCCACACCCGATACAGGCCCGTGCGGCTACACTGCGCGCCGGTTCCCCAAGCAACCGCACTTTTTCCCATCCCACACGAGGCACCCCCGCGATGCTGTACGCGCAAGTCCACCTGACCCTTCCCGCCTGGATCCACGACCAGATCGACCTGGATCGTCGATATCCGGGCGATGAGGCCAAGGTCGCGCTGGCGATCGAGCTGTCGCGGCTGAACGTCGAGCACGCCAGTGGCGGTCCGTTCGGTGCCGTGGTGTTCGGACCGGACGACAAGGTCATCGCCGCCGGCGTGAACCGGGTGATGCCGCACGCGACCTCGCTGGCGCACGCCGAGAACATGGCCTACATGCTGGCCCAGCAGCGCCTGCAGACCCCGCGCCTGAACGCGGTGCTGTCGCCGGTCACCCTGGCCACCAGTTCGCAGCCGTGCTGCCAGTGCTATGGCGCTACCGTGTGGGCGGGCATCGACCGCCTGCTGATCGGTGCCAACTCGGCCGACGTCGAGGAACTGACCCCGTTCGATGAAGGCCCGCTGCCGGCCGACTGGGTCGGCGAGCTCAACAAGCGTGGCATCGAAGTGGTGCAGGGCCTGAACCGCGACGCCGCGCGCAGCGTGCTGCGCGCCTATGGGGAAAGCGATGGCGCCCGTTACTGAAACTGGCATCGGCCTGCTGTGCCTGTGCCGGCAGGGCTTCGAGCCCGAGCTGGCCGGCGAGCTGCAGTTCCGCGCCGGCGAAGCCGGGTTCGCAGGTTATGCGCGTACCCAGCGCAATGACGGCTACGTGCTTTTCATGTGCGACGAAGCCGCCGCGCTGGCGCCGCGCCTGCGCTGGCGCGAGCTGATCTTCGCGCGGCAGAAGCTGGTGGTGCTGGCCGAGCTGCCGCAGCTGGACCCGGCCGACCGCATTACCCCGATGCTCGACGTGCTGGCCGATGCGCCACGCTTCGGCGACCTGTGGGTGGAACACCCGGACTCGGACGCCGGCAAGCCGCTGTCCGGGTTGGCCCGCGCCTTCGGCAACGCACTGCGCCCGGCGCTGCGCAAGGCCGGCAAGCTGACTGACAAGCCGAACAACCGCCTGCCGCGCCTGCACGTGGTGTTCGTCGACGGCACCCACGCCTTCGTCTGCGTGGCCGACCCGGCCGACAGCGCGCCGTGGGCACTGGGCATCCCGCGCCTGAAGCTGCTGCCCGAAGCGCCTTCGCGTTCGGCACTGAAGCTGGACGAAGCACTGCTGACCCTGCTGACGCCGGAAGAACGCGAAGCACTGGCCAAGCCCGGCATGCGTGCGGCCGACCTGGGTGCCGCCCCCGGCGGCTGGACCTGGGTGCTGACCCGCCAGCACATGCACGTGTTGAGCATCGACAACGGCCCGCTGCGCCAGCACGTGCTGGACACCGGCCTGGTCGAGCACCTGCGCGCCGATGGCTTCCACTGGCATCCGGAACAGCCGCTGGACTGGATGGTCTGCGACATGGTCGAGCAGCCGCGCCGCGTGGCCGAACGCATGGCCACCTGGTTCCGCGAAGGCTGGTGCCGGCACGCGATCTTCAACCTGAAGCTGCCGATGAAGAAGCGCTGGGACGAAACCCGCCTGTGCCTGGACCTGTTCCAGGACCAGGCCGGCAAGCCGCTGGTGGTGCGTGCCAAGCAGCTCTATCACGACCGTGAGGAGATCACCGTACTGGCGTCGCCACTGCGCTGAGGCCATCACGTCCGCCGGGCATACCCCGGCGCTGCAGAGGGAGGAGCATCCATGCGACATCGAACGATTCCGCTGCTGATCACCCTGCTGGCCGCCGCACCAGCGGTGGCCCAGCAATTGCCGCACACCCCGGCACAAAGCCAGCCGTTGGGCCCCACCGGCGGCGCGATCCGCCAGCAACCGCTGGATGCGGGCCGGGTCAGCGGCAGCGTCGAGATTCCGCAGCCGGCCGGCGAGGCGCAGGTGACCGTGCGTTCGCTGGAACCGAGCAGCGTGGTTGGCCAGTACCGCATCCACTTCGCTGCGCTGGATGTGAACGGCGATGGTTTCATCAGCCGCGAGGAAGCGCAGGCGAATCCGGCGCTGGCCGATGAGTTCAATGCGTTGGACGTGAAGCGTCGCGGCAAGCTGGATCGTGCCGACCTGGCCGGCTGGCTGGTCGACTGAAAAAGGGGACGGAGGGGATTAAGTCGTTTGTGGCACAAACGACTTAATCCCCTCCGTCCCCTTTTTTGATCCAGCGCGATCTTCATCCACGCATGGCGTGGATCTACTGACGTCGGGCACCCACCAGAGCGGTTTGCATTCTGCTACACCCCGGCGGCGCGCTTCCAGAATGCCTGCACCAGCGGTGGCCATTTGCCGACGCAGCCCAGCGCCCGGCCGCGGGCCAGGGTCAGGTGCATTTCGTCGTTGGAGAACAGGCGGTTGATCGCATCGAAGCTGTAGGCGGCGATGTGGTTGTCGCTGCGCCGTTCGCGTGCCCAGCGCTGCAGGCGCTGCGGCGACAGCCGCGGCTGGCCACGGCGCTCGGCCGACGGCGCCAGCCACTGCTGCAGGGCGGCCACATCGCGCAGGCCCAGGTTCACGCCCTGCCCGGCCAGCGGATGCACCACGTGCGCGGCATCACCCAATGCCAGCACGCGGCCGGCCACGTAGTGACGGGCCAGCTGGCGGCGCAGCGGGAAGGCTGCGCGCGGTGATGCCAGCCGCAGCTCACCCAACCGCGCCGCGAAGGCGCGGGTCAGTTCGCGGTTGAAGCTGTCTTCGTCCAGCGCCAGCACGCGCGCCGCCTCGTCCTCGGGCAGGGTCCAGACGATCGAGCTGCGGCGCTCGGCCACCGGCAGCAGCGCCAGCGGCCCGCTCGGCAGGAAACGCTGCCAGGCGGTGGCCTGGTTGGGAAGATCGCTGTCCACGTAGGCCACCACGCCACGCTGGTGGTAGTCATGCTTTTCAACCTCGATCCCGGCCAGTTGGCGCAGGGTCGATTCGGCGCCGTCGGCGGCCACCGCCAACGCCGCTTCCAGGCGACGACCGTCATCCAGGCGCAGGCGCACGCCGTCGTCGTCCTGCTCCAGCGCTTCCACCCGCGCCGGGCAGTGCAGCTGCACGCCCGCCGCCGGCAACGCCGCCCACAGCCGATCCTGCAGCAGGCCGTTCTCGACGATGTAGCCCAGTTCACGACGGCCGAAGCGATCGGCATCGAACAGCAGATCTTCGCCACCGGCCGCATCCCACACCTGCATGCGCCGGTAGGGCCAGGCGCGGGCCTGCACGATCGCCGGCCACACGCCCAGGCGGTTCAACAGTTGTACGTTGTCAGCAGCGAAGGCGAACACGCGCAGGTCAGGCTGTGCGGCCTGCCACGGCGCGGGCTCACGACCTTCCACCAGCGCAACCGACAGGCCGGCATCGGCCAGCGCCAGCGCGCACGCGGCACCGACCACGCCACCACCGACGATGGCCACATCAAGGCGCATGCGCCGGCTCATGCGGCTTCTCCGCGGCACAGGCGCGGCACTTCGCCGCGGAAGCCCATCGCGCCACCGACCAGCATCGACTGCACCGATGCGCGTTGCGCGGCCACCAGGCCGAGGCTGCGCAGCGGCCGCATCAGCGGCGCCGGGTTGCTGGTCAGGCGCGCCAGGCCGCCGGAGAACGCCACCGTCTGGCGGCGATCTTCCTCGCGGCGCGCGACATAGGCCTGCAGCAGTGCATCACTGCCGGCATCTTCATGCGCATCCTCCAGCAGCTCGGCCAGGGTCAGCGCATCGCGCAGGCCCAGGTTGAAGCCCTGTGCACCCAGCGGATGAATGGTCTGCGCGGCATTGCCCAGCAGCACCGTGCGCTCACCGGCCAGCGCGCGCGCCAGCACCTGGATGAGCGGGTAGGCGCTGCGCGGGCCGGACTCGAGCAGGCGGCCGGCACGCCAGCCGATCGCGTTCTGCAGGCGTTGCAGCCAGGCGGCATCGTCCAGTGCCATCACCGCATCGGCCTGGTCGCGCGCAACACCATGCACGGTGCCGAAGTGACGATCGCCGCGCGGCAGCAGGGCCGTCGGGCCGGTATCGGTGAAACGCTCCCACGCGGTGCCATCCGGCGCGCGCTGGCTGCGTACACGGGCCACGAACAGGGTCTGCTGGAAATCATGGCGGTCGACCTCGATGCCCAGTGCACCACGCACGCCACTGGTCGTACCGTCGGCACCCACCACCAGCCGTGCCAGCAATACGCGCTCGCCGGCCTCATCGGCGACCCGCACCTGGCGGTAGCCGTCGACCACTTCACCCAGGCCCAGGAACCGCATCGGCCGGTAACGGCGCAGCCGCGGCAGCTCCTGAAGCCGCGCTTCCAGCGCCTGGCCGAAGTCGCGGGCGACCACCACCTGGCCGAACCAAGGCCGGTCGTAATCGGCCGCTTCCAGCTGCACACGGCCGAAATCGCCGGCACGGCTGACGTGGATGCGCCGGATCGGGCCCGGTGCCATCGCCAGCTTCTGCATCACCCCCAGCGCGGTCAGCGCATTGACGGTGGCAGCGGCGAAACTGAGATTGCGCTGGTCGAACACCGCCGGCAGCTCGCCGGCCGGGCTGGCCTCGAGCAGGCCCACGTCGCGGCCGAGGCGGTCCAGGGCAATGGCCAGGCTGGCGCCGACCAGGCCACCACCGACAATCAGCACGTCATGTCGTTCACTCATGCGTTCATGATACGCGCTCGCCCCGTCTGTACGCCGAACGGCCGGTCCTGCGCCAATCCGCGCGGCGGGCTAGAATGAAACCTGAATCCGCTCCGGGCCCGCCACCATGTCCGACACTGCCAACCGCGCCTTCGTCCTGTCCGTGCTCGTTCTGGTGCTGGCAGCGACCCGTGTCAATCACTTCGCGGCGATCCCCGATGCCTCATGGGCGGTGTTCTTCATCGGTGGCTTCTACCTGGCCCGCTGGACGCGCTGGGCGTTCCCGCTGCTGATGGTGTTCGCGGTGCTGGTGGACTGGATCGTGATCCGCAGCAGCGGCCTGGACTTCTGGCAGCACTACTGCGTGTCGCCGGGCTACTGGCTGCTGCTGCCGGCCTATTTCTCGCTGTGGGCCGGCGGCATGCTGCTGGGCCGCAACTACCAGAGCGCGCGCTGGCCGGTACTGGCCAAGGGCGCGCTGCTGCTGGTCGCCTCGGTGGCGGTCTGCCACCTGCTGGCGCAGGGCGGCTTCTACTGGACCAGCAGCAACGTGGCCGAGCCGACCCTGGCTGGCTGGGCACAGAACTACGCGCAGTGGTTCGGCCCCTACCTGCGCACCACGGCGATCTACGTGGCGCTGGCCGCCGCCCTGCAGCTGGCCGTGGAGCAGGTGTTGAAGCTCCAGCAGGCCCGCCGCGACATCCGCCACTGAGCCGCGACATGGGTCATCGCCTCTCGCGCATCTACACCCGCACCGGCGACGACGGCAGTACCGGCCTCGGTGACGGCCAGCGCGTGCCCAAGGATGACGCCCGGGTGGCGTCCTACGGCACCGTCGACGAGGCCAATGCCGCGCTCGGCCTGCTGCTGGCCGTGCCCCTGCCCGAGGATGTGCGCGCGCTGGTGGTGCATCTGCAGCACCAGTTGTTCGACCTGGGCGCCGAACTGTGCATCCCCGGCCACGCCGCGATCCACGCCGCCGATGTCTCCGCCCTGGAACAGCAGCTGGACCATTACAACGCCGACCTGCCGATGCTGAAGGAATTCATCCTGCCGGCCGGCGGCGAAGCCGCCGCGCGCTGCCATCTGGCCCGCACCATCGTCCGCCGCGCCGAGCGCGAAACGGTCACCCTGGCCCGCCACGAGGCCGTGCGCAGCGAGGCGTTGCAGTACCTGAACCGGTTGTCGGACCTGTTGTTCGTGCTGGCCCGGGTGCTGGCCCGCGCCGACGGCCAGGGCGAAGCGCTGTGGCAACCACAGCAGCGCCAGCGCTGAGCCTGCACGATGCTGGTCTACACCCATCCGTCCTGCCTGCTGCACGACCCCGGTCCGGGCCATCCCGAGTGCCCGCAACGCCTGCAGCATGTGCTGGACGCGCTGCACACCGCGTTCCCCGGCCAGCTGGAGTGGCGCGAAGCGCCACCGGCCAAGTTCGGTGAACTGACCCGGGTCCACGACAGCGCCCTGCTCGACTTCGTGCTGCAACCGCAGACCGCACCGCTGCGCCAGCTGGACATGGACACCTGGACCTCACCCGGCTCGGCCAGCGCCGCCGTGCACGCCGCCGGTGCCGGCGTGGCCGCGGTCGATGCGGTGATGCTGGGCGACGACCCGCTGGCCTTCTGCGCGGTACGCCCGCCGGGCCACCACGCCACCAGCAGCACGGCGATGGGCTTCTGCCTGCTCAACAACATCGCCATCGCCGCCGCCTATGCCCGCGACCGCCACGGCCTGGAACGGATCGCGGTGGTCGACTTCGACGTCCACCACGGCAACGGCACCCAGGACATCTTCCAGCACGACGCCCGGGTCTCGTACTACAGCACCCACCAGGCCGGGCTGTTCCCCAATTCCGGCCTGCGCCGTGACCGCGGTGCCGGCAACCTGATGAACATCCTGCTGCCGCCGGGCAGCGGTGGCTTCCGCTTCCGCAATGTCTGGGCCGACGAGATGCTGCCGGCCATCGACGACTTCCGCCCGCAGCTGCTGCTGATCTCGGCCGGCTTCGACGCCCACCTGCGTGATCCGCAGGCGGACCTGATGCTGGAGACCGACGATTTCGCCTGGATCACCGGTGAACTGCACGCGCTGGCACGCCGTCACGCGGCCGGCCGGATGGTCTCGATGCTGGAGGGTGGCTACGACCTGCAGGCCCTGGCCGAGTGCAGCGTGGCCCATGTCCAGACCCTGCTCACGCCGTCCGTGGGCACCTCCGCCGGATGAACCCGAACCGGCAGGCTCCGGCGTCCTTCATTGCCCCTATGCAAGGGATGGGGCAAGCTACCGTCCGTTTTCGCCCGAATCCGAACCGCGTGCGCCGAGCCCTCCGCCTGCTTCCCCTGCCTCTGAGCATCGCCATCAGCCTGCCGGCGATGGCCGATGAAAAGCCGCTCAACTGGGGCCTGTGCCCGGCCACCGACGTCATTCCCGCGTTCACTGACGCCCCCACCCCGGTTCCGGCCCAGGACAAGGCTGCCGCCGCGGCCGCCCGCGAGCAGCAGCCGACCGACATCGAGGGTGACCAGCTGCTGGGCACCACCACCGTGCCGCAGTACGAGGGCAACGTGGCGCTGCGCCGGGGTGACCAGTTCGTCGGTACCGACAAGCTCAGCTTCGACACCGAGACCGGCAACTACATCGCCGACGGCAATGTCCGCTACCAGGACGGGTCGATCCGGATGGTCGCCAAGCGTGCCGAAGGCAACCAGGAAAGCGATACCCACAAGATCTCCGACATCAAGTACCAGCTGGTGTCGCGCCGGGGCAACGGCGATGCCGAGTCGGTCGACCTGCAGGGTGCGGTCGGCCAGATGCACCGCTCCACCTACACCACCTGCGACCCCTCGCAGCCGGTGTGGAAGCTGTCGGCGCCGCAGATCGAAGTGGACAACGACGAGGGCTTCGGCACCGCGCGCAACGCCGTGCTGCGCATCGGCAAGGTGCCGGTGCTGTGGGCGCCGTACTTCAAGTTCCCGATCGATGACCGCCGCAAGACCGGCCTGCTGTTCCCGCAGCTGGGCATGTCCGGGCGCAACGGCTTCGACTACGCCCAGCCGATCTACTTCAACCTGGCGCCGAACTACGACGACACGCTGACCCCGCGCTACATGAGCCGGCGCGGCCTGCTGCTCGACAACGAGTTCCGCTACCTCTACAACGGCGGCCGCGGCGAGGTGTTGACCTCGTTCATGCCCAACGACCGCCTGCGTGACCGTGACCGCGGCCGGGTGATGTTCACCGGCTACCACAACGTGGACAGCCACTGGCAGGCCCGCGCCAACCTGGCCTGGGTCAGCGACGAGCGCTATGTCGAGGATTTCGCCAACCGCCTGGTGGGGGTGACCGCCTCCAACCTGCAGAGCACGGTGGGCCTGTATGGCACCGGCACGAACTGGACGGCCGGCATCATGGCCGACCGCTGGCAGCTGACCGACTACACGCTCGACGAGCGCGCCCTGCCCTACAACCGCCAGCCGCGCCTGTACTTCAACTGGGACAAGCCGGTCCGGCCCTGGCTGGAAGCCGGCATCTACGCCGAAGCGGTGCGCTTCACCCACGACGACATCAACTTCAAAAACGCCGTCGGCACCGGTAAGGATCTGCAGTACACCCGCAACGGAGTGCAGTGGACCGACGGCGTCGGTGTCAGCGGTGGTTCGCGATTGGACGTGAAGCCGTATGTGTCGTTCCCGATCAGCGGCGCGGCCTGGTACGTGACCCCGACCCTGGCCTACCGCTACACCGCCTATCAGCTGGACCGAGGTCTGGTGGATGGTGTGAGAGGCATCCAGGCCCAGATCCTGCGTTCGCAGGGCATCGACCCGAACACGGCCACGCCCGAGCAGCTGCGCGGCAATACCTCGCCCAGCCGCAGCCTGCCGATCGGCAGCATCGACGCCGGCCTGTTCTTCGATCGCGAAACCAGCATCCGCGGCAAGTCGTTCCTGCAGACCCTGGAACCGCGCCTGTTCTACCTGCGCACGCCGTACCGCAACCAGGACGAGCTGCCGATCTTCGACACCCGTGACTTCACCTTCAGCTGGGGCCAGCTGTTCCGCGACTCGCGCTACACCGGCGCCGACCGCCAGAACGACGCCAACCAGCTGACCCTGGCGGTGAGCACCCGGTTCATCGACCAGACCACCGGCAAGGAACGTTTCTCGGCCTCGATCGGCCAGATCCAGTACTTCGATGAGTCGCGGGTGACCACCACCCCCGGCGGCGCCCCGGTGGAAAAGGGCAAGTCAGCCTGGATCGCCGACGGCAACTACATGATCAACGACCGCTGGACCCTGGGCGCCACCTACCAGTGGGACCCGAAGTACAAGCGCGAGGATCTGGCCAGCGTCCGTGCCCGCTACCTGATGCCCAACGACGGCGTGGTCAACCTGAGCTACCGCTACCGCATCAATGCCGGTGCTCTGCCCGGTGCCAACAAGCATGACCGCACCCTGCTGGAGCAGGCCGACCTGTCGTTCCTGTACCCGCTGAATGCGCGTTGGAGCCTGGTCGGCCGCTATTACTACTCGCTGCAGGACAAGGAGCCGCTGGAAATCATCGGCGGTGTCCAGTGGGACAGCTGCTGCCTGGCCGTGCGTGTGGTCGGCCGCCGCTATGTCCGCAATCGCGAAGGCGAGATGAACAACTCCATCCAGGTGGAGTTCGTCCTGAAGGGCCTGAGCTCCATCGGCCAGGACACGGACCGCACTCTGCGCCGTGCTATCCTCGGCTACAACCGCGACGACCTCTATCTCGTGCCGCCCAGCAACACCGGGGCGACCCGCGATGACTACGATCCGAATCTGATCCCATGACCAAGCGCTTCCCCGTTCTACTCGCCTCGCTGCTGGCGGTGTCCAGCGTGTCCGCCCCCCTGCAGGTGCTTGCCCAGGAGGCGCAGCCGCTCGACCGCATCGCCGCCGTCGTCGATGAGGACGTGATCCTGCAGAGCGAGCTCCAGCGTGCGATCGCCAACATCAAGGCGCAGTACGCCGGACGGGAGAACCAGCTGCCGCCGGAAGACGTGCTCAGCCGCCAGGTGCTCGAGCGCCTGGTGCTGGTCAAGCTGCAGGTGGCCCGCGCCCAGGGCAGCGGCATCCGTGTCAGCGACCAGGAGCTGAACCAGGCGATGAACTCCATCGCCCAGCAGAACGGTTCGAACCTGGACGCCCTGCGCCAGCGCCTGGCCCACGACGGCATCGATTTCAACGATTTCCGCGCATCGGTGCGTGATGAGATCACCGTGCAGCGCCTGCGCCAGAGCTTCGCGCAGAGCCGCATCAGCGTCAGCGAGGGTGAAGTCGATGCCGCGCTGAAGCAGCAGGCCACGGTAGGCAACCAGTACCACCTGGCGCACATCCTGGTCGCGTTGCCGGACGGCGCCAACGCCGACCAGATCGCCACCGGCCAGAAGAAGGCCGATGGCGTCAAGGCCCTGCTGGACAAGGGCGAGCTGGACTTCAACGCGGCGGCCGTGCGCTATTCCGACAGCCCCAATGCGCTGGAAGGCGGCGACCTGGGCTGGCGCAGCCTGGATGAAATCCCGCAGGCCTTCGCGCAGATGATGGAAAAGATGAAGCCCGGCGAAGTGGTCGGCCCGATCCGCGGCCCCAGCGGCTTCCAGCTGTTGAAGCTGGTGGAAGTGCGTGATGCCAGCGCCACCGCTGGCGCCAGCACCGTCACCGAGTACCACGGTCGCCACATCCTGGTGCGCGTGGACGATCATCAGACCGACGCGGCCGCCAAAGCCAAGATCGATACCCTGCGTGCCCGCATTGCCGGTGGCGCGGACTTCGAAACCGTGGCCAAGGAGTCCTCCGAGGACAACAACAGCAAGGGCCAGGGCGGCGATCTGGGCTGGTTCCCGGCCGATGCGTTCGGTCCGGCCTTTGGCCAGCAGGTGGCCGCCATCCAGGACGGCGGCGTCAGCCAGCCGTTCCGCACCGATGCCGGTTGGCACATCCTGCAGCGCGTGGCCACTCGCCAGACCGACGTGACCAACGACAACCAGCGTGCCCAGGTCCGCGAGACCATTGGCCGCCGCAAGCTGGAAGACGAGTACAACCGCTTCCTGCAGGAACTGCGCGGCGAAGCCTACGTCAGCTTCCGCAGTGGCGACCGCGCGGAAAACACCGCCACGCCGCCGCAGTCCTGATCGATGCGCCCCGAGCTCGCTCTGGTACCGGGCGAGCCCGCCGGGATCGGCCCGGAGCTGTGCGTCCGCCTCGTCCAGCAGCCGCGTGAAGATTGCCGGCTGCTGGCCTTCGCCGACCCGGACACCCTGCGCGCGGCCGCGGCCGCGCTGAACCTGCCGCTGCAACTGTTGCCCGAGGGTGCCGAAGCGCGCGTCCCCGGCGACCTGCGCCTGCGCGTGGTTGCCAATGCCACCCCGAGCCGTTTCGGCCAGGCCGATCCGGCCAATGCCGGCGCGGTCATCGGCGCCCTGCTCGGTGCCGGCCAGGCCTGCCTGTCAGGCGAACTGCACGGCGTGGTGACCGGCCCGGTGCACAAGGCCGTCATCAACGAAGGCGGCATCGCCTACAGCGGCACCACCGAACTGCTGGCCGACCAGGCTGGGGTGAAGGTGGTGATGATGCTGGCCAACCACATCGTGCGCGTGGCCCTGGCCACCACCCACCTGCCACTGCGCGAGGTGGCCGACGCGATTACCGCGCCCAGCCTGGAACACACCCTTCGCACCGTGCACGCCGCGCTGCGCCGCGAGTTCGGCCTGCCCGCGCCACGCATCGCCGTGCTCGGCCTGAACCCGCACGCCGGCGAAGACGGCCATCTGGGCCGCGAGGAACTGGACCGGATCATTCCGCTGCTGCAGCGCCTGCGCGCGGAGGGCATGGACCTGATCGGGCCGCTGCCAGCCGATACCGCCTTCCTGCCGGCCAAGCTGGCCGGCTTCGACACCGTGCTGGCGATGTACCACGACCAGGGCCTGCCGGTGCTGAAGTACTCGGGCTTCGAGCAGGCGGTGAACCTGACCCTGGGCCTGCCCTACCCACGCGTTGCAGTGGACCACGGCACCGCGCTGGACCTTGCCGGCCGTGGCGTTGCCGATCCTTCCAGCCTGCAGGCGGCAACGACGTTGTGTGCGCAGCTTGCGCGGCAACGTACACTGAGCGCATGAATTCCCCGCATTCCCCCTCCGGCCCGGTGTTCACCGCCCCGGCCAAGAAGCAGCTTGGCCAGCATTTCCTGGCCGACCGCCACTACATCGACAAGATCGTGATGGCGGTCAACCCGAAAGACGGTGACCGCCTGGTCGAGATCGGTCCCGGCCAGGGCGCGATCACGCTGCCGCTGCTGCGCGTGCATCCGAAACTGACGGTGATCGAGTTCGACCGTGACCTGATCGCGCCGCTGACCGCCGCCGCCGAGCCGCTGGGCGAGCTGACCATCGTCCACCGCGACGTGCTGCGCGTGGACTTCACCGAGCTGGCCGCCGGCCAGCCGATCCGCCTGGTCGGCAACCTGCCCTACAACATCTCCTCGCCGATCCTGTTCCATGCACTGGAACATGCCGCGGTGATCCGCGACATGCATTTCATGCTGCAGAAGGAAGTGGTCGACCGCATGGCCGCCGGCCCCGGCAGCAAGGTGTACGGCCGGCTCAGCGTGATGCTGCAGGCCTACTGCCAGGTGACCTCGCTGTTCGTGGTGCCGCCGGGCGCGTTCCGGCCGCCGCCGAAAGTCGATTCGGCCGTGGTGCGGCTGGTGCCGCGTGACCCGGCCACGATCAACATCAACGACCACAAGCGTTTCGCCGAGGTGGTCAAGGCCGCCTTCGGGCAGCGCCGCAAGACCCTGCGCAACGCCCTGAACAACGTGGTGTCCGCCGAACAGTTCGTTGCCGCCGGCGTGCGTCCCGATGCCCGCGCCGAACAGCTGGACGTGGCCGAATTCATCGCTTTGGCCAATGCCTCCTGATTACACTGCCGGTATGGAAGACGCTGACGTTTACGCCATCTCCGTCGAAGTCGCACCGCGCTTCCTCGACGATCAATCCGCGCCGGAAGACGGACGCTATGCGTTCGCCTACACGATCCGCATCCACAACCAGGGGCGTGTTGCCGCGCGCCTGGTCGCACGCCACTGGCGCATCACCGATGCCAACGGCCGCGTCGAGCATGTCGATGGCGACGGGGTGATCGGCGAGCAGCCACGCCTGCGTCCCGGTGAAGACTTCCATTACACGTCCGGTGTCATGCTGGGGACCGATCACGGGACCATGCAGGGCCACTACGACATGGTCGCCGACGACGGCACCGAATTTGCCGCGCCGGTCGCACCTTTCGTGCTGGCCATCCCGCGTACCCTGCACTGACACGGAGGCCGGACGATGAGTGTGTGGGCGATCGGCGACCTGCAGGGCTGCTATGACGTCACCCAGCGGCTGCTGGAGAAGATCCGCTTCGACCCGGCGCAGGACACCCTGTGGTTCTGCGGCGACCTGGTCAACCGCGGTGGCCAGTCGCTGGAAACGCTGCGGCTGGTGCATTCGCTGCGCGAGCACAGCGTGGTGGTGCTGGGCAACCATGACCTTTCGCTGCTGGCCGTCGGTGCACGCACCGAAGAGGAACAGCGCAAGGTCAACCCGGACCTGCTGCGCATCGTGCAGGCCGAGGACCGCGACGAACTGCTGGACTGGCTCCGCCTGCAGAAGCTGGTGCACGTGGACCGCGAACTGGGCTGGATGATGGTGCACGCCGGCCTGGCGCCGAAGTGGACCACGCAGATGGCCGAAAAGCATGCCGCCGAGGTCGAGGCGCAACTGCACGGTGCCGGCTACCGCAAGCTGTTCCGCAACATGTACGGCGACAAGCCGAGCTGGGCACCGAACCTGTCCGGCTACGACCGTTCACGCGCGATCATCAATGTGCTCACCCGCATGCGCTACTGCACCCCGCGCGGGCGCATCGGCATCGAGGACAAGGGCACGCCGGGCACGCAGGAACAGGGACTGTACCCCTGGTTCGAAGTGCCGGGCCGGGTCGAGCGCGACCTGAAGATCGTCTGCGGCCACTGGTCGGCGCTGGGCCTGACCATCACCCAGGGCGTGCATGCCATCGACACCGGCGCAGTCTGGGGCGGCAAGCTGACCGCGATCCAGCTCGATACCGATGAACTGCGCGTGGTGCAGGTGCCGGGCCGCGATGTCCCCGCACCCGTGCCCAACGCACGCCCGCCAGCGCGACCGGCGCACGAGCGTCCGGCGGCATCGGCGCAGGGCAAGGAACAGGGCGGCGGCAACACCCCGGCCGCCACCCCGGGCAACCGCGGCCCACGCCGTCGTCGTCGCCGTGGCGGCGGCGCGGGTGGTGGCTCTGCGGGCCCCGGCAGCAACAGTCCCCCGCCGCAGGCATGACGCGGCGCGGTGGGGCACCATGGACGGTGCTGCTGCTGACGGTGGCCCTGGCCAGCGGCTGCCAGCCCCCTTCGGCCCCGGCCCCCGCCGACGGCGGAAACGCCGGCCTCACGCCATCGCAGCCGCAGGCGCCTTCGCCGCCGCTGGTGGCAGCGGCGCGCGCACAGGTCGGCGTCACCACCCGCTACGACCCTACCTATCAGGTGCTGGCCTATCCCGGCGGCGACGTTCCGGTTGATCGCGGCGTGTGCACCGACGTGGTGGTGCGTGCCCTGCGCAGCCAGGGCCTGGACCTGCAGGCGCGCGTGCATGAAGACATGCGCGGCAATTTCAGTGCCTATCCCGCGATCTGGGGCCTGTCACGGCCGGACCGCAACATCGATCATCGCCGTGTGCCGAACCTGATGCGCTGGTTCGAACGGCAGGGCTGGCAGCAACCGATCACGGCCGCCGCCACCGACTATGCGGCCGGCGACATCGTCGCCTGGAAGCTCAACGGCAACGGCCTGCTGCACGTGGGCATCGTCTCCGACCGGCGGCTGGCCAATGGCACGCCGCTGGTGCTGCACAACATCGCGCGCGGCACGCGCGAAGAGAACCTGTTGTTCCAGCACGCCATCATCGGGCATTACCGGATGCCGCAGCGACAGCCCAGGTAGAGTCGACTGTCAGTCGACTATCACGCGCAGCGCGGGTTTTTCGGGTGACCGCCGAGAGCAGTCGACTAACAGTCGACTCTACCCCGTCGACATCCCCGTCGGTGTTTTCGTTGGTATTTGCGCGATCAGCGGCGCACGTAGTGCGCGAAGCGGAACGCGTAGGCATGGCGTTCGTCGGCCGGGTGCGGCTCGCTGCTCACTTCCCGCCAGTCCTGCATGTCGACTTCGGGGAAATGGGTATCAGCGGGGATTTCGGCATCCACCCAGGTCAGGTACAGGTCACTGGCCTGGTCCAGCAGCTGGTGGAAGATCTCGCCGCCGCCGATGATGCACAGCTCGCTGGCGCCCTCGCCTTCGGCAATCGCCTTCGCCTCGTCCAGCGACGCCACCGCGCGCATGTCCTCGAACGGCACCTGGCCGCTGCGGGTCAGCACCAGGTTGGTCCGTCCCGGCAGCACGCGGCCGATCGATTCGGCCGTCTTGCGGCCCATCAGGATCGGCTTGCCCAGGGTGAGCGCCTTGAAGTGCTTGAAATCATCCGGCAGGTGCCAGGGCATGGCATTGCCCTGACCGATGCCACGGTTGCGATCCAGCGCCACGATCATCGACAGCTTCATCGCGCTCATACCGCCACCGGCGCCTTGATGGCCGGGTGCGGATCGTAGCCGTCGATGCGGATGTCGTCGAACTGGAAGCCGAACAGATCGGTCACCTCCGGGTTCAACCACAGCTTGGGCAGCGCGCGCGGTTCACGCGACAGCTGCTCGCGCGCCTGCTCGAAGTGGTTCGAATACAGGTGCGCGTCGCCCAGCGTATGCACGAAATCGCCCACGCCCAGGCCGGTGGCCTGCGCCACCATGTGGGTCAGCAGCGCGTAGCTGGCGATGTTGAACGGCACGCCGAGGAAGATGTCGCCGCTGCGCTGGTACAGCTGGCAGCTGAGCTTGCCGTCCACCACGTAGAACTGGAACAGGTTGTGGCACGGCATCAGCGCCATCTGCGAAAGCTCGCCCACGTTCCAGGCGCTGACCACCAGCCGCCGCGAATCGGGGTTGCGCTTGATCTCGTCGACCAGCCACTGCATCTGATCGATCTCACGGCCATCGGCGGTGGCCCAGCTGCGCCACTGCTTGCCGTACACCGGGCCGAGATCGCCGTTCTCGTCGGCCCACTCGTCCCAGATCCGTACCTGGTTGTCCTTCAGGTAGCCGATGTTGGTGTCGCCCTTCAGGAACCACAGCAGCTCATGGATGATCGAGCGCAGGTGCAGTTTCTTGGTGGTGACCAGCGGGAAGCCTTCGGCCAGGTTGAAACGCATCTGCCAGCCAAACACGCTGCGGGTGCCGGTGCCGGTGCGGTCGCTCTTCTCGGCGCCGTGCTCGAGCACATGCGAGAGCAGGTCCAGGTAAGCCTTCATGCCTTGCCCCCGGCAGTCACCGGCAGCTGCGGCTGCAGTACCGGCGCACGGCGCGACATCACCAGCAGCACCAGGCCGAAGGCAATCAGCGGCAGGCTGAGGATCTGGCCACGGGTCAGCCAGTCGAAGGCCACGTAGACGCCGTTGTCGGGCATGCGCACGAACTCCACCGCGAAGCGGAACAGTCCGTACATCAGCGCGAACAGGCCGCCGACCAGATAGCGATGGCGCGGCTTGGCTGACACGGCCCACAGCACCACGAACATCACCAGGCCTTCCAGGAAGGCTTCATACAGCTGCGACGGATGGCGCGCGAACTGGTTCAGCGCGCCGGTGGCGAACTGCGCCTGCAGGGTCGCGTGGTCCAGCTGGTTCAGCGGCGCCGGCAGGCCGGACGGGAACACCACGCCCCACGTGCCGTCGGTGTACTTGCCCCACAGCTCGGCGCCGATGAAGTTGCCGATGCGGCCGAAGCCCAGGCCCAGCGGCACCAGCGGCGCCATGAAATCCATGGTGTCGAAGAAATGCAGCTTGTGCTTGCGCGACCACCACCAGCAAGCGCCCAGCACCCCCAGCAGGCCGCCGTGGAAACTCATGCCGCCATCCCACACCTTGAACAGCAGCAGCGGGTTGTGCAGGAAATCGCCCAGCGCGTAGAACAGCATGTAGCCGATGCGCCCGCCCAGCACCACGCCGAGCATGGCGTAGAACAGCAGGTCGGAGAAACCATTGGCGTCGACGCCCGGCAGGCGGCCGGCGGCGATGCGCTTGCGTCCCAGCAGCCAGGCGGCGGTGAAGCCCAGCAGGTACATGATGCCGTACCAATGCACCTTGATCGGCCCCAGCGAGAGGGCGATGGGGTCGATGTCGTGGAAATAGATCATGGAAGGTGCCTTGCGGTTGAACGCCTATTCTCGGGCCAGTGCCGCCCCGGCTCAACCAAGGAGCTGGGGCGAGTTCGGCAACGCGTCATCGTTCGACCGGGTCGAGGCCGGAAAGTGCCCTTCGATCAGGCTGGAAACCTCGTCGATGGCATCCTGCAGCGCTTCCACCGGATGGGAGCCACGCAGGCCCTCCCGCAGGTGGGTGCAGACCCGCTGCCATTGTGCCGGGCTGACCCGGCCCTGCAGGCCACGGTCGGCGACGATCTCGATGGCGTGGTCGGCCAGCAGCAGGTAGATCAGCACGCCATTGTTGTGGGTGGTATCCCAGGTGCGCAGGCGCGCAAACGCATGCTCGGCGGCCTGCCGCGGGGTGACCCTGTGCCACAGCGCGGCCAGCGGCAGGTCCGCTTCCACCGCGAACATCACCTGGCCACCGTGGCGCTGCTCACCGGCCGCGATGGCCTCGGTGATCGCCTGCAGCGTGGCCGGCGGGAATGCGCGCCGTACCGACGGCGAAAACACATGACGACACAGCCGTTGGATCATCACCAGCCCCCCGAAGCACCGCCACCGCCGGAGCGGCCACCGCCGCCGCCCCAACCGCCGCCGCCGCCGAATCCACCGCCCCCGCCGAAGCCGCCTCCGCCGCCCCAGCTGCCACCACCCCAGCCACCGCCACCGGCAAAGCGGCCCGGGTGACCGGAGAGCATGGCAACAATGAGGCCCACGACGCCAGCCAGGCCACTGGCGAGCAGTGTGGAGGTGAACAGGAATGCCGCCAGCGCCGCGCCGGCACCGCCGAGCAGGCCACGCAGCGGACGCGGCACGCGCGAGAAGATCCCGCGCAGGATGCTGCCGGCGAACACACCGATGAACAGCGCCAGGAACCAGGTATCGCCACCACCACTGGGCTCACGCCCGCGATGGCCGCTGACCGGTGCCGGCAGCGCTTCCCCGTCGATCAGCTTGACCAGCACCGCCGTGGCGTCGGTGATGCCACCGGCGTAGTCGCCGCTGCGGAAGCGCGGCACCAGGTATTCCTGGATGACCCGGTTGGCGATGGCATCGGGAATCGCTCCCTCCAGACCATAACCGGGTTCAATGCGCACGCGCCGGTCGTCCTTGGCCACCACCAGCAGCACCCCGTCGTCCACGCCCTTGCGGCCGATCTGCCACTGGTCGAAGACCCGCGTGGTGTACTGCGCGATGTCTTCCGGCTGGGTCGTGGCTACCACCAGCACCTGCAGCTGGCTGCCCTTGCGCTGCTGAAGGTCCAGCGCCTGCTGTACCAGCGCCTGCTTCTGCGCGGCATCCAGCGTGCCGGTGGCGTCGACCACCGGCGAATCCAGCGCCGGAATCGGCGCCAGCTGCTGGGCGTGCGATGCCAGCGGCAGCCATAGCAGCAGGGCCAGGAGCGCAGTGGCCAGGCGCATGGGTCAGTGGCCCGGCTGCGGTGCCGGCTGCTGCTGCGGCGCGCTGCCGAAATCGACCGCCGGCGCGTTGGAGATCTGCGCTTCGTTTTCCACGGTGAAGTTCGGCTTGGTCTTGTAACCGAAGATCTTGGCGGTGATCACCTGCGGGAACGAGCGGATGTAGGTGTTGTAGTCCTGCACCTGCTGGATGTAGCGGCCGCGGGCGACGGTGATGCGGTTTTCAGTGCCTTCCAGCTGGGCCTGCAGGTCGCGGAAGTTCTGGTCCGACTTCAGCACCGGGTAGTTCTCGGTGACCACCAGCAGCCGCGACAGTGCGCTGCCGAGTTCACCCTGGGCCTGCTGGAACTGCTTGAGCGAGGCTTCGTCGTCGGCGTTGACGTTGATCTGGCCAACACGCGAGCGGGCGTTGGTCACTTCGGTCAGCACGCGCTCTTCCTGGCTGGCGAAGCCCTTCACGGTCTGCACCAGGTTGGGCACCAGATCGGCGCGGCGCTTGTACTGGTTGAGCACTTCGGACCAGCTGGCCTTGACCGCTTCATCCTTCTGCTGGATGGCGTTGTAGCCGCAGCCGGACAGCAGGGAGGCCAGCAGCATCAGGGGCAGGACACGGGTGAACAGGCGCATGGCGGAGGTTCCGGGTGGACTGGGCACCGAGCATGCCACGGTTCGGGTGAAAGACCGGCCATCGGGCGCCGCCCCCTCCGCGGTGGTTGGCGAGGAAGCGTTATCGGGGTCGGCCGGGAGGGTGGGTTGGCTGGGGGGCGCTGCAAGTACGTCCATGTAAGCTCGATCGCCGCATCCATGCGGCTCACGCCCCCAGCCAACCCACCCTCCCGGCCACGGACAATTTCCTGCGCACCGCGGGAAGATCAAAAGAAAAATCAAAAGCAAAACGCGGTTCTTCAGGCATTCGTGTCGACCAAGGTCGACACCTACCGGAGCGGAACGCCGTTCCGGCAGACCGCGGGAAATTGTCGAAGGCGGGGTGGGTCCGGTGGCGGGGGTGTCCGCGGCATGGATGCCGCGGCCAAGCCCCCAGGGACGGGTTTACGGCGTCCCCCGCCACCGGACCCACCCCGCCACCCCACGGATAACCAGCTTTTGACGTTGACGTTGATTGCAGCGGGTGCAGGGCTGCAAGCCCTGCCGGAAACCCTCTCCCCTCAGCAGGCCTCAGCCACCGCAGTGCGGGGACGCCCCAGCCACGCCAGCAGCAGCCCCGATGCCGCCAGCAGGCCACCGGCCACCGGAATCGCCGCGTAACCCAAACCCAAGCTGATCACCGCACCACCCAGCGCGGCACCCACCGCGTTGCCGAGGTTGAACGCACCCACGTTGATCGACGACGCCAGGCCCGGCGCCTCGCTCGCCGCCTGCATCACCCGGATCTGCAGCGGCGGCACGATGGCGAAGGTCGCCGCGCCGAACAGCAGCACGCCCAGCGCCGCAGTGGCGTGGTGCATGAACGCCAGCGGCAGCACGAACATCAGCACGGCCAGGACCGCCAGCAGGATGCGGGTCGCGCCATCAAGCGACCAGTCGGCCATGCGCCCACCGATGCCATTGCCAAACGTGAAGCCGATACCGATCAGGGCCAGCGACATCGCGATGAAGGTGTTGGAGGCGCCGGTCAGTTCGGTCAGCACCGGCGCCACGTAGGTGTACAGAGTGAACATCGCACCCGCGCCGAGCACCGTGGTGCCCATCGCCAGCAGTACCTGCGGCTGCAGGATGGCCTTCAGTTCGCGGCGCACGTCCGGGCGCGGCCCCGGTGCAGATGCCGGCAGCGCGAAGCCGAGCGCGGTGATCGCAATCAGGCCCAGCACTGCAGTACCGGCGAAGGACAGGCGCCAGCCCAGTTGCTGGCCCACCCAGGTCGCCAGCGGCACGCCGCCGATATTGGCGATGGTCAGGCCCATGAACATGGTGGCCACGGCGGCGGCCTGCTTGTCCTTCGGCACCAGGCTGGCGGCAACCACAGCACCGATGCCGAAGAAGGCGCCGTGGTTGAGGCTGGTGACCAGGCGCGACAGCAACAGCAGGCCGTAGTTCGGGGCCAGTGCCGAGAGCAGGTTGCCGACCACGAAGATCGACATCAGCAGCATCAGCGCAGTGCGCTTGCCGAACCGTCCCATCAGCAGGGTCATCACCGGTGCGCCCAGCATCACGCCCACGGCGTAAGCGGTGATCAGCATGCCGGCAGTGGGAATGCCCACGCCCACGCCGTCGGCGATGACCGGCAACAGGCCCATCGGCGCAAACTCGGTGGTTCCGATGGCGAAGGCGCCGACGGCAAGCGCCAGCAAGGCGGCTCTGGAATTCATGGGGGGGCCTGGGGGAGGGATTCGGGAGTGCGTAGCCTGCGCGCTTTGCTGTGGCGGATTAAGCCTCGTCCCGGGAAAACACTGTTGATCCTGGGTCACAAGTGAGGCACGGAAACCCGCTGCAAGTGCAAAAACCGCAGCGCCGTAGCAGAGCCGTGCCCCCACAAACGCAGAACCCCCGGCCGGGCCGAGGGTTCTGAGGGACTTACATGCCAGAGGCGCTTACCAGTTACCAGCGCCCGGCACGTTGTGCTCGCGCGCGCGACGGCGCATCAGCAGGTTCAGCCATTCCACCAGCACCGAGAAGCCCATCGCGGCGTAGATGTAGGGCTTGGGCACGTGCACGTCCAGGCCGTCCAGGATCAGCACCGCACCGATCATAAGGATGAAGGCCAGCGCCAGCATCTTCACGGTCGGGTTGGCGTCGATGAAACGGCCCAGCGGGTTGGCGGCCAGCAGCATCACCAACACCGACAGCAGAATGGCGGCGACCATGACCGGGATGTGGTCGGCGATGCCAACCGCGGTGATCACCGAGTCCAGCGAGAACACGATGTCGATCACCGCGATCTGCGCGATCACGTAGCCGAACACGGCCGAGGCCTTGGTGGTGCTCGGATCTTCATCCTCGCCGCCGCTGATCAGTTCCTTGATCTCCATGCAGCCCTTGATGATCAGGAACAGGCCACCGACGATCAGCACCAGGTCACGGATGGAGATGCCCATGCCGGCCACCGTGAACAGGTTGGCCGCCATGTGCGCCAGATACGCCAGCGACACCAGCAGACCGATACGGGTGATACAGGCCACCGCGATGCCGAGCCGGCGCGCGAACGGGCGGCGGTGCTCTGGCAGCTTGCTGACGGCGATGGAGATGAACACCAGGTTGTCGATGCCGAGCACGATTTCCAGCGCGCTCAGCGTGAACAGGGTCAACCAGACATTCGGATCGGCAAGAAACTCAAGGGACATGGGAAGTCTTCAACAAGGGGGAATGGGGATCAGCCGTAATTGCCGGCCATTGCATGCGGGACCACGACCAGCGCCCAGCACAGAAGCACGTTCATCATCAGCACGAAGACCGCCGCCGAGCCCATGTCCTTGGCGCGGCCGGCCAGCTCGTGGATCTCGCTGCCGTAACGTTCGATCACCGCTTCGATGGCCGAGTTGGCCAGTTCCATCGCCAGCACCAGCAGCATCGAACCGATCATCAGCGCACGCTCGACCGGCGTCTGCCCCAGCCAGACCGCGACCGGCGCCAGCAGGATCAGCAGGTAGACCTCCAGCCGGAACGACGATTCGTGCAGCCAGGCGGCGCGCAGGCCCTGCCAGGACCAGCGGGCGGCCTGGAAGATGCGGCGCGGGCCGCGCGGCAGATGGCCGAACTGATCAGCCACGGGTGGAACATCCAGCAACAGGGGCGCGGCGCAGCGACCGCTCAGACGCACGGCAGGGAATCATGGGTGCACAGGAATAGGCAGATGGCCGCCATTTTGCCACAAGGCCGCCAGCCGCATCCCGGCACCGGCCCGGTGAATGGACCGCCAGGGGCAAGCCCCGGCCCGCCCCAGCTTCTATGATGGCGTTCCCTTCCCTGCTGGAGCGCCTGATGTCCCGTCGCCGTACCTGCCTGCTGATGCTGGGCCTGCTGACCGCCGCACCGCTGGCCCAGGCCTTGGGCCCGACCACGTCGCCCCGGGTACCCGAACAGGTCTCCAACGTGGCCTGGGCCGGCGACATGGCCCGGTTCGCCAGCGCCGACCAGGCCAACCCGCCGCCCCGCGGTGGCATCGAGTTCATCGGCAGCTCCTCCATCCGCTTCTGGGAGAGCCTGGCCACCGACTTCCCCGGCCAGCCTGTATTCAACCGCGGTTTCGGCGGCTCGGAAGTGCGTGACAGCACCTGGTATGCCGGCCAGATCGTGGTGCCGTATGCGCCGTGCAAGGTGTTCTTCTACGCCGGTGACAACGACCTCAACAGCGGCCGCACCGCGACCCAGGTGCGCGACGACGTGGTCGCCTTCGTGCAGCGCGTGCATCGCGACCTGCCGAAGACCAAGGTCGAGTACCTGTCGATCAAGCCGAGCCCGTCGCGTGCGCACCTGCTGCCGGCGATCAACGAGGCCAACACGCTGATCAAGGCCGCGCTGGCCAAGCTGCCCAACACCGGCTTCACCGATATCTACACGCCGATGCTGGGCGCGGATGGCCAGCCGGATGCGAAGCTGTTCCGCGAAGACATGCTGCACATGACCCCGGCCGGGTATGACATCTGGACCAAGGCGCTGGCGCCGAAGGTCAACTGCAACTGAGCAACCCCATCCACGCATGGCGTGGATGTACTGCGGATCGCGGGAAACTGTCGAAGGCGGGGCGGTGTGGGTTTGCAGGACCGTTGGCGCCATGGATGGCGCCATCGAGCCCCCATGGGTGAGGGCGCTTTGCTTGCGAAGCACTGCTTCGCAAGCGCCCGAACGCACAGCCGCCAGCGGCTGGGCCGGACCCCGGAGGGGGGTTTACGGCGTGTCCTGCAAACCCACACCGCCCCGCCATTCCACGGAATGCCCGCTTTTGATGTTGATGTTGCCTCGGCGGGTGCCGGGCGCAGCCCGGCAAAATCCCTCTACCGGAAGATCACCGTTGCCTCGGTGCCCTGACCCGGCTCGCTGGCCAGGCTGACCTTCCAGCCGAAGCGATCACACAGCCTGCGTACGATCGACAGGCCCAGGCCGGTACCCTGCGGCCGGCTGGGTTCGGCGCGATAGAACGGTTCGAACGCCCGTGACAGCGCCTCGGGGGACATGCCGATGCCGGTATCGTGCACCACCACCCGATCGTTGTGCACATGCACGTCGATGCGCCCCTCGTCGGTGTAGCTGCATGCATTGCGCACCAGGTTGCTGACCACCACCTGCAGCACCCGCGGCGGCGCATGCAGCTGCACCGGGCCATCGCTGTGCAGGTGCACCGACACCGGGCGAGCCCCCAGCAGTTCGTTGGCGTTGTCCACTTCATAGCGGACGATGTCGTTGACGTCGAACAGCTCGATCTGCGGTTCGACGTCTGCCTCGCGGGCCAGGATCAGGAACGCATCGATCACCGCTTCCATGTCGCGGCCAGCCCGCTGGATGCGCTGCAGGCTGCGGCGCAGGCGCGGCTGCAGGCTTTCATCGCCCAGTGCCATGTCGCTGGCAACGCGGATGACGGTCAGCGGCGTGCGCAGTTCATGGCTGGCATCGCGGGTGAAGTTGCGCTCGCGTGCCACGTGCGCGCTGACCCGGTTGGCCAGCGAGTGCAACGCGGCCGCCAGCTGCCGGGTCTCGCCCTGCATGTCCGCCGGCAGCTTGTTGGGCTCCAGGTCGGCCGCTTCCGGATGCCCCGGGTCCCAGCGCGAGACGCGCCGAGCCAGCCAGTTCACCGGCGACACCAGGCGCTTGGACGCGCAGTAGGTCACCCAGCTGGCGCCATACACCGCCAGCAGGGTCAGCAGCACCGGCACGATGCCGAACCAGAACGCCAGCATCTCTGCCCGCGAGCGCAGGAACACCAGATACAGGCGGCCAGCCGGGCGCACATCAACCAGCACCAGCTGGTCGTCCTTGGGCAGTTCGTGGAAGCCGGGCTCCAGGTTGCGCAGGTTGGCCGGCAACGACAGTGCCGACTGCCCGCTTTCCAGCAGGTAGCCGCGGATGTTCTGGGTATTGGGCGGTGGCTGCACCGGGGACGCTTCGTGCAGCGTCCAGTAGTACGCCGCCTCCTCGCGCAGGGCAGCGCCCACCAGGCTGTGCTTGATCACCAGCGAGACCAGCCACGCACCCAGCAGGATGCCCAGGCTGGCCAGCACTGCCTGCAGGATGAAGGCGATACGGATCTTGCGCGGCAGGCCGTGCGGCATTGCGGAGTCCCGGTCAGAGCGCTGCGATTATAGGCAGCGCGCCACGCCGTGCGGGTGCATGGGCGATGACCGGCGGCAGTGCAGACCGGTCATGCCCTGCCCTCGTACGTGGCCACAACCCGGCCGGGCCTGCTGCTGCACCGGCGAGTATCCTGCTCAGGCCATCGGCTGGGCGATGTCGGCAATGCGGTAGCCGGCACTCTGCACGGTGTGCAGCAGCGGACGGTCGAACGGCTTGTCGATGATCTTGCGCAGGTTGTACAGGTGGCTGCGCAGGGTGTCCGAATCCGGCAGGCCATTGCCCCAGATCTCGCGCTCGATCTCCTGGCGGGTGACCACGCGCGGCGATTCGCGCATCAGGATGGTCAGCAGGCGCAGGCCGATCGGCGAAAGCTGCAGCTCGGTGCCGGCACGGGTCGCACGCATGCTGACCGGATCGAGCACCAGGTCGGCCACCTTCAGCACTTCCGAACCGACCTGGCGACGTTCGCGACGGATCAGCGCGCGCAGGCGGGCTTCCAGCTCCTGGATCGCGAACGGCTTGGTCAGGTAGTCATCGGCACCGAAACCCAGGCCGGTGAGCTTGTCGTCCAGCGTGTCGCGTGCCGTGAGCATCAGCACCGGGGTGGACTTGCGCGCATCGTTGCGCAGGCGACGGCACACTTCGATGCCATCCAGGCGCGGCAACATCAAGTCGAGCACCACGACGTCATAGCTGTTCTCCGCCGCAAGGCGGTAGCCATCCAGGCCGTCCTGTGCATAGTCGACTTCGAAGCCGCGACCTTCCAGGTATTCCCCGATCATCTCGGAGATGTTGCGGTTGTCTTCGACCACCAGCACCAAGCCGGAGGTCTCCTTCGTCTGACGCATGTGATTCCCTCTAACTTCAGCTTTGTGAAACATGCCGGATCGACGGTGGACGCGATGTGAAGTTCCGTCAAGGGGTACACAAACGGTTCAGAGCAGCGGCCTCAGCAGCGGCCAGACGTTGTCCAGCACCTTTGGCTGCGCCTGTGCGGTCGGGTGCAGGCCGTCGGCCTGCATCATGCCCGGCTGCAGGGCGACACCCTCCAGCAGGAAGGGCAGCAGCGGCACCTTGTACTGCGTGGCCAGCGCCCTGTAGGCCGCCGCCAGGCGCTGGCGATAGGCCGGCCCGTAGTTGGGCGGCACGTCGATGCCCAGCAGCAGCACC
Source organism: Stenotrophomonas sp. YJH_SMC_133 (assembly GCF_059370655.1). Lineage (NCBI taxonomy): Bacteria > Pseudomonadati > Pseudomonadota > Gammaproteobacteria > Lysobacterales > Lysobacteraceae > Stenotrophomonas > Stenotrophomonas sp. YJH_SMC_133. The sequence goes on from NZ_JCAFTW010000011.1 coordinate 90,168, forward strand.
TTCGCGCCCGCCTTCTGGCTGGCCTGCACCATCTTTCCCAGGTTGCCCTGCACCTGCGCCGGGGTCAGCCCGCGCAGTGCGTCATTGCCGCCAAGGGCGATCACTACCACGGTCGGCTTTTCCTTCGCCAGCAGGGCCGGCAGGCGGGTGAGTGCGCCGGCGGTGGTCTCGCCGCTCATGCTGGCGTTGACGATGCGCGCCGGGGTTTTCGACTGCTGCCTGACCCGCTGCTGCAGCAGGCTGACCCAGCCGGCGTCGGCAGGGATATTGTGGGCAGCACTGAGGCTGTCGCCGAGCACCAGCACGGTGCCGGCCGGACCTTTGGCACAGGCCAGCCCGGGCAGCAGCAGGAACCCTAGCAGCAGCACCATCATCGCGCCGGCTCGCCGGCTCCATCCCGTCTTGCGCATTGGAGTCTCCTCATCGACAGCCTGTCCCCCCGCAGCGCGCCCGTCGCCATCGCCGTCGACCAGGTCGGCAAGTCCGTGCAGGGCCCGGAGGGTGAAGTCCACATACTGGACAACATCACCCTGACGGTCCATGAAGGCACCAGCGTGGCCATCGTCGGCGCCTCCGGTTCCGGCAAGACCACCCTGCTCGGCCTGCTGGCCGGGCTGGACCTGCCCAGTCGCGGCCGCATCGCGCTGGCTGGCCAGGACCTGTCGGCGCTGGACGAGGAGGCCCGCGCCCAGCTGCGCGCGCGTGAGGTCGGCTTCGTGTTCCAGAGTTTCCACCTGCTGCCGGCGCTGACCGCCGCCGAGAATGTCGCGCTGCCGCTGGAACTGGCCGGACGCGAAGACCGGGCGCGGGTCGATGAAGTGCTGGCCCAGGTCGGGCTGGCCCATCGCGCCCGCCACTATCCGCGCCAGTTGTCGGGCGGCGAGCAGCAACGCGTGGCATTGGCACGTGCGTTCGTCACCCGCCCGCGCATCCTGTTCGCCGACGAACCGACCGGCTCGCTGGACCACGCCACCGGCCAGCACATCAGCGACCTGCTGTTCGAACTCAACGCCGGCAGCGGCACCACCCTGGTGCTGGTCACCCACGACCTGCGCCTGGCCCAGCGTTGCCAGTACATCCACCGCATCGACAACGGCCGCCTGCTGCCGGTCGAGCGTGGGGCGCAGGCATGAACCTGCTGCGGCATGCGTGGCGCGCACTGCGCCGCGAGGCGCTGGCCGGCGACCTGCTGACCGTGTTCGCCGCACTGGTGCTGGGCGTGGCGGTGATGACCGCGGTCGGCACGCTGGTGAACCGGGTCAACCTGGCACTGACCGGCAGCGCGGCGGAGATGCTCGGCGGCGACCTCGGCATCGCCGGGCGCGATGACCCGCCGCAGGCATTCGCCGACGAGGCGCAGCGGCGTGGACTGGCCTTCACCCGCATCGCCAGCTTCGGCAGCGTGCTGTTCAACGGTGATGCCAGCCAGATGGCCAGCATCAAGGCGGTGCAGGCGGGCTATCCGCTGCGTGGCACGCTGCGGGTGCGCAGCACGCCCGGTGGCGCGCTGATCGCCAACGCCGGCATGCCGCCCAAGGGCCAGGCCTATGCCGACCCGCGCCTGCTGCAGGGGCTGGGACTGAAGGCCGGCGATGATCTCGAATTCGGCGCCGGCACGCTGCGCATCGCCGGCATCATCGAGGCCGAGCCGGATGCCGGCGGCGACCTGCTGACGCTCTCCCCCACGCTGCTGGTCAACCGCGCCGATGTGGAAGGCACAGGCCTGCTTGGCCCCGGCAGCCGCATCAACTACCGGCTCATGTTCGCCGGCTCCGCCGACCAGGTTGCCGCGTTGCGCCAGTGGCTGCTGCCACAGGTGAAAGGCCTTCGCCTGCTGAGCGTGGACGACACCCAGCGCGGCGTGCGCCAGGCCTTTGATCTTGCCGGGCGCTTCCTCGGCCTGAGCGCGCTGCTGGCGGTATTGCTGGCCGGCGTGGCGACCGCGCTGGCGGCCAACCGTTTTGCCCTGCGCCGCATCGACCAGGTGGCGATCCTGCGCTGCCTGGGCGCGCGCCAGCGCGACATCCTGCTTGGCCTGGCGCTGCAGCTGCTGATGCTGGCGGTGCCGGCCTGTGCGCTCGGCATCGGCCTGGGCATGGCCGCGCAGGAAGGCCTGGTGCAGGTACTGGGCAGCCTGGTGCCGCAGCGCCTGCCGCTGCCGGAAGCGATGCCGGCGCTGACCGGCGCCGGCATCGGCCTGTTGCTGCTGTTCGGCTTCGGCCTGCCGCCGCTGCTGCGCCTGCGCGGGGTGCCGCCGATGCGCGTGCTCAACCGCTCCTTCGCCGCCCTGCCCCCGGCCTCGCTGCTGGCCTACGTAGCAGCGCTGGCGGCGAGCCTGCTGCTGGCGGTGCAGGTGACCGGTGATCTCAAGCTGGCGCTGTGGGTGCTGGGCGGCCTGGCCGCGTTGGCGGTGGCGGCCGGCGTGGTCGGTTTCGTGCTGCTGCAGCTGCTGCGCGGCCTGCAGCACCGTCTGCACGGCCACTGGCGGCTGGGCCTGGCGGCGCTGACCCGGCGCCGGATGCTGGCGGTGATGCAGCTGGTCGGGCTGTCGCTGTCGCTGTGCGCGCTGTTGCTGCTGGCGGTGACCGGCCCCGGCCTGCTGCAGCAGTGGCGCGAGCGACTGCCTGCGGACACGCCGAACTACTTCCTGATCAACATCCAGCCCGAACAGCGCGACAGCGTGCTGGCCGCGCTGCGTGGACTGGGCGCCAACGACGCCAGCATCGAACCGATGGCCACCGGCCGCCTGATCGCGATCAACGGCAAGCCGCCGCTGCGCGTGGATCGCTCGCCGGACCAGAGCGGGCAGCCGGCGTCAGGCGAAGCCCAGCGCGATGACGACGACGAGAACCGGCCGTTGAACTTCAGCTGGCGCAGCAGCTTCCCGCCGGCCAACACGCTGATGAACGGCACCTTCTGGACGCCCGACAGCACGGCGGCGGAGGCGTCGGTTGAAATCGGCTGGGCCAAGCGCTACGGCGTGTATCCGGGCGACCGCATCACCATTGCAGTTGGCGAGCAGGAGCGCGAGTTCACCGTGACCAGTGTGCGCAAGGCCGACTGGAACACCTTCCGGCCGAACTTCTTCGTGCTGCTGAATCCGAATGCGGTGGGCGACACCCCGCACAACCTGCTGTCGGCATTCCACCTGTCGGCCGGCAAGGCAGCCGGACTGGGCGAGCTGATACGCGCGCAGCCCAACCTGTCGCTGCTGGACGTGGACGCGGTGATCTCGCAGGTGCGCGATGTGATGGAGCGGGTGGCACAGGCGGTGCAGCTGGTGATGGTGTTCAGCCTGCTGGCCGGCGTGCTGGTGCTGCTGGCCGCACTGCAGGCCACGGCGGGCGAGCGCCGCTACGACAGCGCGGTGCTGCGCACGCTGGGCGCGACCCGGCGCCAGCTGCGTGGCGCGGTACTGGTGGAATTCGGCGCGCTGGGCACGCTGGCCGCGTTGCTGGCGGTGGGCGCCGCGGCTGCGATCGGCGTGGCGGTCTCGCAGAAGGTGTTCGAGCTGCCGTTGCTGCCGCCGTGGCCGGGCCTGCTGGTCGGCGGCGTGGTCGGCATCGGGCTGAGCCTGCTGGCGGGCTGGTGGGGTACGCGGGCGATCCTGCATACGCCACCGGCATTGGCGCTGCGCGAGGCCTGAGGCGGCGCCGAACCGGGGCGCGTGCCGAGCAAGCTCGGCACCTACCAAGAGCCCAGGACGGCGCTGCCAGTGTTCAAGGAACAAGCGCATCCACGCATGGCGTGGATCTACTGGGCCTTTTCCACGTACTTGGCGAACACGTCGTCAATCTGCTTGTCCTTCACCTTCTTGCCGGCCTGGATCTCTTCGGCCTGGGTGAACAGCGGAATGATCATCGCCATGCCGTCGATCCTGGTCTTCAGGTGCACGCCCGGGGCCTGGGTCAGGAAACCATCCCAGCGCTGGCGCACCTTGGCCCAGTAGCCGGCGGTGGCCTTCCAGTAGTTGCGCGCCGGGGTGAAGTCGACCTCGGTGGTCTTCACGTAGTCGTTGAAGCCGAACTCGCGTGCGATCTCCACCTGGCTGCCATCGGCGTTGCGCTGCACCTTGGTGTTGAACTGTTCGTGGGTCCAGCCGTTCGGGGTCAGCGTATGGCGGTTGACCACAGCCAGCGCGTTGTAGTCGCTGCGCTTGGTGTACTCACGGCGCGGCAGCGGGCGCCAGCTCAGATCGCTGGTCCAGCTCGGCACGTTGTTGGTGTAGGTCCAGGTGCCGGTGCCGCAGTAGCGCGGTGCGTCGCTCACTTCGTACACGCACTGGGTCCAGGCGCCCTGGTTCACCGCCGACGGAATACTGCGCACCTTCCAGGTCTGGTCGGCGCTGAACTCGAAACGGTTCGGTGCTTCGTACACCCAGTCCTGGCGCCAGTGCTTGGTGATGTGGCCGCTCTTTTCATCCAGCAGCAGGTGCTGCAGCACGATGCGCTTCGGGGTGTTCTCGACCACGATGACCACTTCACTGCCGCCGCTGCGCATCGCCGGTGCACGCTCGTAGCCCGGCTTCAGCAGCACGGTCTCGTCGAAGGCGAAGTCCACGGTGTACTCACCCTGCATGGCGAGGATGCTGTCGTGGTCGCGGGCGATATCGGAGGGCTGCGCGCTGGCCACGCCGCTGGCGGCGAGCAGCAGCATGGCGCTGGCTGTCTGGAGCTTCATCGGGGTCTTCCTTCGGGGTTGCAGATTCATTGAGGGGCCATCCGTGGCCAACGGGCGTTCCATCAGGAGAGGGTCACAGGCGGATCAGCGGCAGGTCGCCGGGAATCTGGGGCGCCGGACGCCGGGCGGCGTCGGCACAGCAGCAGTCGTCGATCGCCAGCTCGCCTTCAGCACCTTCCAGGCGTGCGATGCGGCGCGCGGTGGCCGCGCCCAGCGAGGACAGGGTCGACAGACTGGCGGCCAGCGTGCGTCCGTCGTCGGCGGCATGCAAGCGCAGCGCGCACAGGCGCCAGCGCTGGCCGCCAAGATGGCCGGCCAGGCGCCGCCACAGGCGTTCGCCAACGCTCGCCTCGCTGTCGTGTTCCGGTCCCGGCGGCAGCGCCGCGACCAGACGGTCCCAGGCCAGGAAATCGCTGTCGGGCAGCAGGTACAGGCGCCACACGCAGCGGCCGCGTCCATCAAGGAAGCACAGGCTTTCGCGCAGGCCCTCGCTGTCCACGCCCTGGCAGGCGTGTACGCGTACGGCCTGGCGCCAGCCGCCCAGCTCGTTGCCGTCGGCGTGGTACAGGCACAACACGGTGCCGAGCGTGGCCAGCTGTGCCGGGGTCGGCCAGGCCGCGCTGTTCGGCGCGGCGATGGAGTCATTCCTGCGTGCGGACAAGGCTCGGCTCATGAGATCACCAGGAAACGGCAAGGCTGGCGGAGAAGGTGCGGCCCGGGCTGCTGAAACGATCGCTCAGTGCGCGATCGGTGATCAGGCTCGGGGTGATCGACGACCATTCGATGTAGCGCTTGTCGGCCAGGTTGAACACGCCGACATTGAAGGTGGCACCCGGCGCGAAGTTCCAGTGCGCCATCAGGTCCAGCACGCCGTAGCCGGCCGGCTGGTAGACGAACGGCGCCGGTGCGTTCGGATTGGTCTGCGCCGCAGGCGGCGGCAGGCGCTTCTTGCGCTGCACGAAGGTACCGGCCAGTTCGACGCCCCAGGTATCGGTGTCGTACATCAGGCCCAGCGTGCCACGCAGCGGATCGACCGAGGCCAGCGGTTCGTCATCGGTCCGGTTGTCACCACGCGACCATGCCAACGCACTGCGCAGCGCCCAGCCCTTCAGCGCCGGGCTGAGTTCGCCGAATTCGATGCCGGCCTTCATTTCCGCGCCATAGATGCGCGCGTCGGCGATGTTCTGCGACTGGAACACGGTCAGACCCTGTGCGTTGCGACCGGTATCGACGTTGGACTGGATGAAATCCTTGTAGTCGTTGTAGTAGCCGCTGACGCTGACGTACGCCGCCGGCGCAATGAAGCGCAGGCCCAGTTCGTAGCCGTCGCTGGTTTCCGGCTTCAGATCCGGATTGGCGATGGCGGTATAGCGGAAGGCGACGTTGGTCAGGCCGATGTTGACGTCGTTGTACGGCGGCGAACGGAAGCCACGTGCATAGCCGGCGAACAGCGACCATTCGTCGGTGAAGCGCCAGACCATGCCCAGCTTCGGCGACACGCTGGTCTTCTTCAGCTGCGCCACGGCCGTGGTCGGGTTGTCTTCGGCGAAGATGCCGTCCACTTCCGGCTTCAGCTCGTAGCGGTCCACGCGCACGCCCGGCACCAGCGACAGCCTGCCATCGGCAAAGCGCATCTCATCCTGTGCATACAGGCCCAGCTCGGTGGTCTTGCTGATCGGGAAGTCACGCACCGGGAAGGTGTCCGGCAGCACCGTGTTGCTGACCACGCCAGCCTTGCTGACCTGATAGCCGTCGCGCTTCTGGCGGATCTCGGTACGGGTGCCTTCGAAACCGTAGGTCAATGCGTGCTCGACGCTGCCGGTGGTGAACGCCTTGTTGAACTGCGCCTGCAGGCCATAGGCATGCTGGTCGAAGGAGAACACGCGGTGGCGGCGGGTGCCGTCGGTGCGGGTCTCGTCGGTCTGCTGCCGGGTTTCGCTGTTCTGCGCGTACACCTGCCAATGCAGGCTGTCGGCGAACGGCTGGTCCAGCGCATCCATCTCGTGGGCGAAGGACACGCGGTTGCGCTTCTGAGTGTCGTGGGACTTCATGCCAGTGGCCACAGGCATCGCGCCGGGGCGCGGTGCAACGCTGGCAATCGCCGACAACACATTGGTATCGGTGGTGTCTTCGTTGCCTTCCACGGTCAGGCGGAAGCGCTGGTCCTCGCTGGGTGCATAGACCAGCTTGCTGAGCAGGCTGCGGCCGTCGCGATCCTGCGGATTGGCCGCGGTGCGGGTGTCGTTGTCGCTGCGTACCGTGCCCTTGTTGTCCGTTTCCTGGCCCTGATGGTGGTTGACGTTGACCAGGCCGCTCCAGTGGTCGCCACCGAAGGCGGCGGTGGCACCGCCGAGCAGGCCCTTCCACTCACCGTCGTAGCCGAACTTCAGGCCGAAGTAGCTGTTCTTGCCGTCCTTGAGATAGTCGGCCGGGTCTTTGGTCACGAACGCGACCACGCCACCGAGTGCGTCGGAGCCGTACAGCGAGCTGGCCGGTCCACGCACGATCTCGACGCGCTTGAGCGTATCGAGGTCGGTGAAGTTGCGGTTGGAACTGGCGAACGAACCGATGTCGAACCGGGTCGGCATGACGATGCCGTCGGTCTGGATGCGCACGCGGTTGCCGTCCAGGCCACGGATGCGGAAACCATCCAGGCCGAAGCGGGTCGCGCTGCGGGTGACCGACAGGCCCGGCTCGTAGCGCACCAGATCCTTGATGTCCTGCACCAGGTGCCGGTCCATCTGCTCACGGTCGATGACATCCACCGTTGCCGCCACGTCGCTCACCGCCCGCTCGGTGCGGGTGGCAGTGACCTGCACCCGATCGAATTCGCGCGCATCGGGGGCAGCAGTGGCAGCAGCGTGGGCGGACAGCGGCAGCGCCATCCAGACAGCAAGGCAAAGGGCGGTATGGCGGGTCATCGGGTTCGTTCGGTCAGGCAGGGGAACCCCCGGTTACCGGCACACCCGGAAGGTGCACGCGGTAGACCGAGGGGGAGAGAGCGGGAGCGGACGGGTCGCCCACCCTGTCGGCGCTGCCGGCAGGAGGGAGGGAGGCGGGCGACCAGACCGCGATTACTTGGTCAGGATCAGCTTGTCGTTGCTGGTGTGCCGCAGGCGATAGAAGCGGTCGCCGTGCTGGATCAGGATTTCACGACGGCCCTTGAGCAGGGCTTCGCTGTCGATGACCTCTTCCGGCGGAACGACGCGGACCGGACGATCGCGGAGGGTCAGTGTTTCGGGGCGCAGCAGTACAGGTTGAGCATTCATGAGCATCTGGACTCGTGCGAGGGACGAGTTAAATGATAATGATTCTCAGTTGACAATCAACAACCATTCTCAATTTGATTGATGGGATTAATGATCGAATTCCGTAATCCGATAGATCGCATCAATTAAATGGCGACGCAGGTGTGTAGAGTCGACTGTTGGTCGACTGCTGTTGCTCGAAGCAGTCGGTTATTCGAAGCAGTCGACTGACAGTCGACTCTACCGTTCCCGTTCCCGTTCCCGTCCCGTTCCCTCGGCCGAACCGGCCCGAGCGAGGCCCCCGAGGCCCGGCCGGCCCCGGGGTTCAGGCGAAGACGGCTTCGACCTGCGCCCAGCCGGCCGCGTCGACCTGCTCCAGCACGTCCAGTGCCTTCAGGTTCTGCAGCAGCTGGCTGACCCGGCTGGCGCCGAGGATCACGCTGGAAACGTTCGGGTTGCGCAGGCACCAGGCGATGGCCAGCGTGGCCGGGGCGTGGCCCAGCGCGCGTGCCACCTCGCTGAAGCGCCGCACCTGGCCCAGGCGGGCCCCGGCGTCGGCCCCCAGCACCAGGTCCTGCAACCACTCCATGCCTTCCCGCCCCAGCCGTGCATCGGCCGGAATGCCCTGGTCGTACTTGCCGGTGAGCAGGCCCGACGCCAGCGGCGAGAAGATGGTGGTACCCAGGCCGGCACCGGCATACAGCGGCGCGTACTCGACCTCGACCCGCTCGCGGTGCAGCAGGTTGTACTGCGGCTGCTCCATCGACGGGCCCTGCAGGTTGCGCGCCTCGGCGATGTCCAGCGCCTGCTGGATCTGCACCGCCGACCACTCCGAGGTGCCCCAGTAGAGGATCTTGCCCTGCCGCACCAGGGTGTCCATCGCATGCACGGTCTCGGCGATCGGCGCGTCCGGATCCGGGCGGTGGCAGTAGTAAAGGTCCAGGTAGTCCACCCGCAGGCGCTTGAGTGCAGCGTGGCAGGCGTCGGTCACGTGCTTGCGCGACAGCCCGCGCTGGGTCGGCCGCGGGTCCTTGGCGCTGCCAAAAAACACCTTGCTGGACACGCAGAAACCGTCGCGCGGCAGGCGCAGGTCGGCGATCACGTCACCCATGACCTGTTCGGCACGGCCGTTGGCATAGCCCTCGGCGTTGTCGAAGAAGTTGACACCATGATCCCAGGCGGCGGCCATCAGGTTGCGCGCCTCATCACGCGGGATCTGGTCACCGAAGGTCACCCAGGCGCCGAAGGAAAGGGCGGAAATCGGCAGGCCGGTGGAGCCCAGGCGACGGTATTGCATGCGAATCTCCTGCTGCGGGCCCGCATCCGGGCCGGGATCGACCCCCATTCTACCTGCCGCCGCCAGCCGCAAGCCCTTGCCGTTGCTGGCCTGATCGGTACCGTTGGCCGCGCGCACGCTGCTTTTTCTTGCCCCGGCCCCTGCCCTGCACTAGGCTTCCCGTTTTTCGCGACGCCCCAGGGGAGTCACTCACATGGTCGAAGGTTTGGGCAGGATCGGCTTCGGCCTGTTCGGGTTGGCGGTGCTGATCGGCATCACCTGGTTGTTTTCCAATAACAAGCGCGCGGTTGACTGGAAGCTGGTTGCCACCGGTATCACCCTGCAGATCGCCTTCGCGGCGCTGGTGATCCTGGTGCCGGGCGGGCGCGACGTGTTCGACGCGCTGGGCCACGGCTTCGTCAAGGTGCTGAGCTTCGTCAACGAGGGTTCCGGTTTCATCTTCGGCTCGTTGATGGACACCAAGAATTACGGCTTCATCTTCGCCTTCCAGGTGCTGCCGACCATCATCTTCTTCTCGGCGCTGATGGGGGTGATGTACCACCTGAACATCATGCAGGCGATCGTGCGCGTGATGGCGTGGGCGATCACCAAGGTCATGCGTGTGTCCGGTGCGGAAACCACCAGCGTCTGCGCCAGCGTCTTCATCGGCCAGACCGAGGCGCCGCTGACCGTGCGCCCGTACATCGCCAGGATGACCCAGTCCGAGCTGCTGACCATGATGATCGGCGGCATGGCACACATCGCCGGCGGCGTGCTGGCGGCCTACGTGGGCATGCTTGGCGGCGGCGACCCAGCGCAGCAGGCCTTCTACGCCAAGCATCTGCTGGCGGCCAGCATCATGGCCGCGCCGGCCACCTTGGTCGTGGCCAAGCTGCTGATCCCGGAAACCGGCACCCCGCTCACCCGCGGCACGGTGAAGATGGAAGTCGAAAAGACCTCCAGCAACATCATCGACGCGGCTGCGGCCGGCGCCGGCGACGGCCTGAAGCTGGCGCTGAACATCGGCGCGATGCTGCTGGCCTTCATCGCCCTGATCGCGCTGCTGAACGCCCCGCTGACCTGGATCGGTGAAGTGACCGGCCTGGCTGCGCAGATCGGCAAGCCGACCAACCTGTCGACCATCTTCGGCTACCTGCTGGCCCCGATCGCCTGGGTGATCGGTACGCCGTGGGCCGATGCCACCACCGTCGGTTCGCTGATCGGCCAGAAGGTCGTGATCAACGAGTTCGTGGCCTACACCGAGTTGTCGCAGATCGTGAACGGCCAGGTGGCTGGCGTCAGCCTGTCCAGCGAAGGTCGCCTGATCGCGACCTACGCGCTGTGCGGCTTCGCCAACTTCAGCTCGATCGCGATCCAGATCGGCGGCATCGGTGGCCTGGCTCCGGAACGTCGCCACGACCTGGCCAAGTTCGGCCTGCGCGCGGTGCTGGGCGGTACCATTGCCACCTTCATGACGGCGACCATCGCCGGCGTGCTGACGCACTTCAGTTGAACCCTTGGTTGAGAAAAGATTCCCTATGAGCAGCAGTGTCGTTGTCGTCGGTTCCTTCAATGTCGATCACGTGTGGCGGTGCGAGTCGCTGCCGGCACCGGGCGCGACCATTGCCGGCCGCTACAGCACCGGCCCCGGTGGCAAGGGCTTCAACCAGGCCGTGGCGGCCTGCCGCGCCGGTGCCGAGACGCACTTCGTGTGCGCGCTGGGCGACGACGCCGGTGGCGCCACCGCGCGCGAACTGGCGGCGCAGGATGGTTTCGGCCTCATCGCCGAAGCCAGCAGCGAACCGACCGGCACCGCCGGCATCTACGTCGATGCCCGTGGCCGCAACACCATCGTGATCGGCCCGGGTGCCAACGCTGCGCTGAGCACCGACTTCCTGCAACAGCAGCAGGCCCTGCTGACCGGCGCCAGGGTGGTGCTGGTGCAGCTGGAATCGCCGGTGCAGACCATCGAAGCGGCACTGGCCACGGCCCGCGAGGCCGGCGTCACCACCGTGCTCAACACCGCACCGGCCGATGCCCCCTCGACCATCGGCCTGCTCAAGCTGGCCGATGTGATCACCCCGAACGAGACCGAGTTCGCTGCCCTGCTCGGCCGCCATGTCGGTGAGCGCGTGGATGCCAACGACGTCGCCGCGCTGGATGGCGCCAGCCTGCACGCGCTGTGCCGCAAGCTGGTCGGCAACGGTACCGTGGTGGTCACCCTGGGCTCGGTGGGCGTGTTCGTGTCGCATGCCGACGAGAACCTGCGCGGCGATACCCAGCCGTACTACCGCGTGGGCGCCGAACAGGTACAGGCCATCGACACCACCGGTGCCGGTGACGCCTTCAACGGTGCGCTGGCCGCGTCGCTGGCGCAGGTGGCCGACGCCCCGTTTGCCCGCCATGTGCGCTTCGCCAACCAGTTCGCCGGCCGTTCGACCGAGAAGGAAGGCGCCGCTGCAGCAATGCCGCGCTTCACCCCGGCCGATTCCGAAGCAAAGTAAATCCACGCCGTGCGTGGATGAAGAAGCCCGGGCATGCAGATGCCCGGGCTTTTTTGTGGGTCTTCCATCCACGCATGGCGTGGATCTACTGCAAGCACCACGGCGGCACGTTCAATGGGGTAGATCCACGCCATGCGTGGATGCACGAGACCGGGCAAGCCATCGCAGCAACAGGCCTGCGGCAATCGCCAGCAACGCAACGGCCGCGCCCACCGCACCCAGCGATGCCAGGCCGAAGCGTTCGATGGCGCCGCCTCCCAACAGCGCCCCCAGGCCGATGCCTGCATTGGCCGCCGAGACATTCAAGGTTCCGGCCAGCGCCTGTGCCTGCGGCGCTGCACGCATCACCCGCACCTGGCACAGCGGAAACAGCGCGGTGTGGGCCACGCCCCAGACCGCCAGCGCGATGAGCGCGAATGCTCCCTGCCCGGCCAGCCCGACGCTGCCCAGCACGCCCAGCGCCAATACGCCACAGAACGCCAAGGTCGCACCCAGTGGCGCGCGATCCACCCAGCGGCCGCCCAACGCGTTGCCGATCAATCCAACCGCACCGAAGCCCATCAGCCACCACCCCACCTGTGCGGCAGGAACCCACAGCAGCCGTTCGAGTACATCGGCCAGATAGGTATAGGCAGCGAACATGGCGGTGAACACCAGCACCGACAACAGCACATTGCCCTGCAGCCAGGGCTGGCGCAGCACGCGTGCCTGTTCGCGCAGCGCGCGCCGCGGCCCGGCAACCGTATCGGGCATCCACAACGCTAATGCAGCGGCCATCAGCAGTGACAACGCTGCCAGCAACCAGAAGCTGCCGCGCCAACCGATGGCATCGGCAGCCAACGTGCCCAGCGGAATGCCGAACAGCATCGCGGCGGTGATGCCCAGATAGACCCGTGCCACCGCACGCCCCCCCTGCTCCGCAGGTGCCAGCAGTGCAGCAGTCTCGCTGGCCGTGCCCCAGAACACCGGCAGGGCCAGCGCCGGCAGCACCCGTGCCAGCGCCAGCAGCCATGGCTGCGTGGACATCGCGGCCAGCGCGTTGGAGCCGGCGAACAGCAGCAGGATGGCCACGAACAGGCGGCGTCGGTCGACGTGCGCGAGCAGCGCGGTCAACGGTGGCCCGGCCAGCATCACGGTGAACGCAAACAGGGTGACCAGTTGCCCGGCACGGGCAATGCCCAGGCCAAGGTCGTGGGCCAGTGCCGGCAGCAGGCCGACGATCAGGAACTCGGTGGTAACGATGACGAAAGCGGACACCGCCAGCAGGGCGACCGAAAGCTGTCGGCGCACATTGGCGTGGCCAGCGGCCACGGGAGAATCGGGGGAGGACATGGAGGAGCACCAGAACTGGAGCCGCCAGACTATTTATTCCCGTAGTTCCGATTACTGCTATATTTTCCACCTATTCAAGACAAAATTTCCCATGCTCCCCACCGAACGCCTGCGTGGCATCGAGGCCTTTGTCGCCACCGCTGACGCCGGCAGCTTCACCGCTGCCGCCGAGCGCCTGCATGTAACCAGTTCGGCGGTCGGCAAGACCATCGCACGGCTCGAGGCACGGCTGGGAGCCAGATTGTTCGAACGCAGCACCCGGCGATTGCGCCTGACCGAAGCCGGTGAAGGATTCCATCGCACCTGCGTGCGGGTGCTGGCCGAACTGGCTGATGCCGAATCAGTGCTGGCCGCACATGGCGGGGCGCCCGTGGGGCGTCTGCGCGTGGATGCGCCGGCCACCTTCGGGCGCCTCAAAGTCTGGCCGTTGCTGCTGCAGCTGGCCGATGCGTTCCCGCACCTGCGGCCGCAGGTGACCTTCGGCGACCGCTTCATCGACCTGGCCGAGGACGGCATCGATCTGGCTGTGCGCATCGGTGGCCCCGAGCCGCTGCCAGCGACCCTGGGCAGCCGCCTGCTCGGCTACGAGCGCCTGTGCTTCTGCGCGTCGCCGGCCTATCTGGAACGGCACGGCCTGCCCCGTTCGACCTCCGAACTGGCCGACCACGACGGCGTGATGTTCGGCCGCGCCGACGGCAGCATCGGGCCGTGGCAGGTGGCTGACGCCGGGAATCGCAGCGCATGGCTGCAGGCCCGCGCACGCCTGGTGGTCGGTAGTGCCGAAGCGCAGGTGGCGGCGGTCGAGGCCGGCTTTGGCATCGCCCAGCTGGCCACCTGGCTGGTCGATGACGCGCTGGCACGCGGCAGCCTGGTTTCGATCCTGCCAACGCTGGACTGCCGCGGCCTGCCCTTGCGCCTGTTGTGGCCACAGGGCCGGCAGCTGTTGCCGCGCGTGGATGTGGCATTGGACCGTCTCGGCGCCGGGTTGCAGATCGATCCGCCGCGCTGAGCGCGGGGCCATCAGGGACGACCGCAGGCAGTGCCATCGCAGCCTGGTCGACTGATAATCGATTCTCCCTAGGCTGGAGGCATTCCCAAGCCTGGGCAACGCCGGGCCTGGCAGCCGGGGGCAGCGCGACCGGGTAGAGTCGACTGGTAGTCGACTGCTTTCCGGCCAGGCCGCGGAAACCCCGCGCTTCGCGCGATAGTCGACTGACAGTCGACTCTACCCCGTCTCGCCACATCCCCAGCCCGGCGGCATTGGCCTTCACCAAGCACCCCACCATCACCCGCCCTTGGGGGCGGTGGAAGCAACCATCAAGCATCTGCTGATGCCGGTACGGCATGAGGTCGGTGCCGATCGGCCTGAACCCGGAGGCCGCCGACACAACCGTGCCGCCGCCCGCGCCCTACAATGGGCGCATGCAGATCGGCCCGTACACCATTGCCCCCAACGTCGTGCTGGCGCCCATGGCCGGCGTCACCGACAAGCCCTTCCGCCTGCTGTGCAAACGGCTGGGCGCGGGTCTGGCCGCCTCGGAAATGACCATCAGTGATCCGCGCTTCTGGAACACGCGCAAGTCGATCCACCGCATGGACCATGACGGCGAACCGGCCCCGATCAGCGTGCAGATCGCCGGCACCGAGCCGCAGCAGCTGGCCGAGGCCGCACGCTACAACGTCGACCACGGCGCGCAGATCATCGACATCAACATGGGCTGCCCGGCCAAGAAGGTCTGCAACGCCTGGGCCGGTTCGGCACTGATGCGCGACGAGCAGCTGGTGGCGCGCATCCTCGAGGCCGTGGTCAACGCGGTGGACGTGCCGGTCACGCTGAAGATCCGCACCGGTTGGGACTGCGACCATCGCAATGGCCCGCTGATCGCACGCATCGCCGAGGACAGCGGTATCGCGGCACTGGCGGTGCACGGCCGTACCCGCGACCAGCACTACACCGGCCAGGCGGAGTACGCCACGATCGGCGAGATCAAGGCCGCGCTGCGCATTCCGGTGATCGCCAACGGCGATATCGATTCGCCGCAGAAGGCCGCCTACGTCCTGAAGGAAACCGGCGTGGATGCGGTGATGATCGGTCGCTCGGCGCAGGGCCGGCCGTGGATCTTCCGCGAAGTGGCGCACTACCTGGCCACCGGCGAGGAACTGCCACCGCCATCACTGGCGGAAGTGCGCGACATCCTGCTTGGCCACCTGCACGCGCTGCATGCGTTCTATGGCGAGCCGCAGGGCGTGCGCATCGCGCGCAAGCACCTGGGCTGGTATGCCAAGGACCGGCCGGAGAATGCCGCTTTCCGCGCGGTGGTCAACCGTGCCGAGGATCCGGCCAGCCAGATCGCATTGACCACCGAATACTTCGACCGCCTGATCGCCGGGGAACCGGCGCTGCCTTCGGCGGCCTGAGCCACCAGCCCCGCGTTTGCGAACAGTCGAGCCAGCTCGACGCTACAAGAGCCCACCATGACCCCGCCGATTTCCTCCCCGACCTATCTGCACGGGTTTTCCGGCACCGAGCAGCAGCGCCTGATGACCCAGGCCCGGCTGCTGGAATCGAGCATCTTCGGCCAGATCGACTACAGCGGCGCGCGGCGCCTGCTGGAAGTCGGCAGCGGCGTGGGCGCACAGACCGAGATCCTGCTGCGCCGCTTCCCCGAGCTGCACGTGACCGGCGTGGACCTGAGCGAAACGCAGCTGGCCACCGCGCGCGAGAACCTGGCGCGCACGCCGTGGTGCAGCGACCGCTATACCCTGCAGCAGGCCGATGCCAGTGAGCTGCCGTTCGAGGCACGCAGCTTCGACGCGGCGTTCCTGTGCTGGGTGCTGGAGCACGTGCCGTCACCCGCACGTGTGCTGAGCGAAGTGCGCCGGGTGCTGGCACCGGGTTCGCCGGTGTACATCACCGAAGTGATGAATGCCTCGTTCTTGCTCGATCCGTATTCGCCGCACATCTGGCGCTACTGGATGGCCTTCAACGATTTCCAGTACGACCACGGGGGCGACCCGTTCGTCGGCGCCAAGCTGGGCAACCTGCTGCTGGCCGGCGGCTTCCGCGACGTGCACACCGAGATCAAGACCATCCACCTGGACAACCGCGAGCCGGCGCGTCGCAAGACGATGATCGCGTTCTGGGAACAGCTGCTGCTGTCGGCCGCCGACCAGCTGCTGCAGGCCGGCTCGGTGGACGAGGAAACCGTGGAAGGCATGCGCCGCGAGTTCCGCCTGGTGCAGAACGACCCGAACGCGGTGTTCTTCTACTCGTTCGTGCAGGGCCGCGCGACGGTGTATTGAGGCCTATCCTCGCCACAGGATGGCCTGCGGCTCCGGCGGCAACCGGCTAGAATCCCGCAGTCCCGGCCTCGGAACGGCGCGTGCCGGGATCCCCCTCTATTGCCCTCAGGCATCGGTGTGCGGGTACGTCGCGCATGGATGGACCTTACCTGCGAGCGCATGATGAGTGACAGCGGCCGAACGCCTTTCCCTGCCCAGGACCCGGGCCAGACGGGCGGACTTCGCCCTGGCCAGGTTCGCCTGCTTGCCGGGATCATGGCGCTGCTGTGCATCCTGTATGTCGCGCTCGCACTGACGCCTTCTTCCTACTCGCTGGCCTACGAGTACCTCGGCCTGACCCCGCAGCAGCCGCTGCTCGGTACCGCCCGCTACATCCGCACCGACGAATGGATGGTGTTCACGCCGTACATCCAGATCGCGGTCAACAACGACTTCGGGCAGTTCAATGCGCACTCGGCATACCACGAGTCACTGCGCACCTTCCAGGCGCTGCCGCTGCAGGACTGGGGGCTGCTGTTCAAGCCGTACCACTGGGCGTTCTTCATGCTGCCTGCAGCGAACGCCTATTCATTCTTCTTCATGTTCATGGCCATGGCCTTCCTGAGCGGATGGGCCCTGCTCCTGCGCCAACTGCGGATGCCGGCACTAGCCGCAGTACTGGTTTCGACCACGCTGTTCTTCGCGCCGTTCGTGCAGGTCTGGTGGACCAGTAATGCCGGTGCCTTCGCGCTGGCACCCTGGGCTGCGGTGGCATGGCTGGGCATCGGCCATCGCGCGCTGCGCATCGTGGCCTGCGCCTATGCACTGGCGGCATGGCTGATCGCGGTGTCCTACCCACCTTTCATCATTTCCTCGGTGCTGGCCCTGGCGGTGCTGGTGCTGGCGGTCCGGCGCGATGCCATCACCGTTGTACGTCTGGTCGATGCCGCCATCGCAGGCGCGATCGCACTGGCGGTGTTCGTCGGCTACTTCCACGACATCATCCCGATCGTGCGCAACACGGTGTACCCCGGCCAGCGCCAGAGCGCCGGTGGCGGTGTCGGCCTGACCAGCCTGCTCGCGCACCTCTTCCCGAACCTGATGACCTACCGGTTCGCACCGCTGCCGTTGTTCAAGGCATCCAACGATTGCGAAATCGCGGTGCTGGGCAGCCTGCTGCCACTGTTCACGCTGGTGCTGGCCGATGGCGCACGGCTGCGTGAATGGGCGAAAAGCCATCGCAGCTCCCTGCTGATCCTCGCCGCCGGCCTGCTGTTCATCGCCTGCTGGATCTTCCTGCCTGTGCCTGCCGTGGTTGGCAAACTGAC
Source organism: Stenotrophomonas sp. YJH_SMC_133 (assembly GCF_059370655.1). Lineage (NCBI taxonomy): Bacteria > Pseudomonadati > Pseudomonadota > Gammaproteobacteria > Lysobacterales > Lysobacteraceae > Stenotrophomonas > Stenotrophomonas sp. YJH_SMC_133. Next base: position 107,818 of record NZ_JCAFTW010000011.1, read on the forward strand.
CACCCTGTCGATGGTGCCCCCCGCTCGCGCACTGCTGGCCTTCGGCCTGTTGCTCAACATCGCCTGCGCGATGATCCTGGTGCACTGCGGCGTGCGCCTGCAGCGCTGGCGCCTGCTGCTTCTGGCGGCGTTGCTGATGGTCGGCAGCCTGGCCAAGTTCCTGTTCGGTGAAGGCCAGTTCAGTCGCCTGCACAGCGCTGCCGATGCCATTCCCTACCTGTGCCTGGCCGCACTCGCCGTCGCCGCGCGGCGCCCGCAGTTGTCGGTTCACGCCGCGAGCCTGGTGCTGGCCACGGCCGCGCTGGCCAACCTGCTGGGCAACGGCCTGTTCAATCCCGTGCAGCCGGCCGGCCCGATCTTCGCAATGGACCGCACTGCCGTCCTGCACTCCCTGCAGGCCCGCGGCTCAGCCACCACGACCGAAGGCGCGCTGGTGGCTCCCGGTGGGTTCGGGGCCCTCCTGCCGGGTGTTGGCATTCCCGCCGTGAACCATGTGCTGTACCTGCCACAGATGGATTACTTCCGCCGCTACTTCCCATCCCTGCCCGACGAGCAGTTCGACTTCACCTTCAACCGCTACCACCACATCACCGTAGCGCCTGAGGGCGACGCACCACGGGTGCTGCAGGGGGATCTGGTGGAACTGCCGGCAAAACCCCTGCTGGCCCACCCAGCCCCATGAATCCGATGACCACCACTTCGCCCTCCGCATCCACGCCGGCTCGGATCGCCGTGATCATCCCCTGCTACAAAGTGACCCGCCACGTGCTGTCCGTGCTGGCGGCGATCGATGATGCGGTAACGGCGATCTACTGCGTGGACGATGCGTGCCCCGACGGCAGCGGCCGCCTGATCCAGGCCGAAGCCAACGACCCGCGCATCACCGTGCTGTTCCATCAGCACAACCTCGGCGTCGGCGGCGCGATCAAGACCGGGTACCGCGCGGCCATCGCCGATGGCATGGACATTCTGGTCAAGGTCGATGGCGATGGGCAGATGGACCCGGCGCTGCTGATGGACTTCGTCGCGCCGATCGCCGACGGCCATGCCGACTACACCAAGGGCAACCGATTCTGGAACCTGACCCACATCCGCCGCATGCCCCCGGTGCGGCGCCTGGGCAACCTGCTGCTGTCCTTCATGACCAAGGCTTCGTCCGGGTACTGGCAGGTGTTCGATCCGACCAACGGCTACACCGCCATCCATGCCAAGGTCGCCAGCCACCTGAAACTCGAGGCGGTCAGCGACCGCTATTTCTTCGAGACCGACATGCTGTTCCGACTGAACACCGTGCGCGCGGTCGTGCAGGATGTGGCAATGGATGCCCACTACGGCGACGAAACCAGCAACCTGCGCATTGGTCGCATCCTGGGTGAGTTCACCTTCAAGCACCTGCGCAACACGCTCAAGCGCATTGCCTACAACTATTTCCTGCGCGACCTCAGCATCGCGTCGCTGGAGCTGATCGCCGGCAGCAGCCTGCTCGCCTTCGGGGGGCTGTTCGGGCTGTACCACTGGGTACGGTCGGCCCAGGCCGATGTCGCCACGCCGGTGGGTACCATCATGATCGCCATGGTCGCGCTGATCTCCGGGCTGCAGTTCCTGCTGGCGTTCGTTGGCTTTGACATCGCCAACGTGCCGCGCCAGGTGCTGAACCGTTCGATCAAGCTCAACCGCCAGCCGCAGTAGAGCCACGCCCTGCGTGGCTGTTGTTCGCGCCATCCACGCATGGCGTGGATCTACGGGTGCGCAGCGCCGGTCGCGGATGCTGCCGGCTCGTGCCAGATGCGTTGCCACATCGCGGCCAGCCGGCGCCCGGCGTCGGCGCGTGCTGCCGGGCTGCTGTAGTCCACGCGCAGCTGTTCGGGCACGATCGGCCGCCACTGCCCGCCCACCTGTTCGGCCACGGCGAAGTTGAAGGTGTAATCCGGTTCCAGGCCCATGCGCAGATCACTCAGCACCAGGCGCCCGTCAACGACCTGCGCACGCATGAAGCCGCGGTTGAACCACTGCAGTCGCTGCACCGCCGGAATCGCCTGCGCCTCGCGCAGTGCCTGCACGTTGGAGGGATGGCCTTCGAACTGCATCGGCCCATGATCGGCGACCAGCGAGCGGTCTCCGACCACGTAGCCATTGGGCGTCATCGCCACTACCCGCCATAGCAGCGTGTTGAACGGCATCGGTACCGAGAAGCGCGGCGCATCGGCCAGGCCCATCGCGGCCAGGCTCTGCTGCGCGACGCGGTCGACCTGCGCCTTGGCGATCAGGCCCCAGCCCAGGTATGCGCTGCTGACCAGCAGTGACACGCCCAGCACCTTGCCGACCCAGGGGCGCGCACGACCGAACCAGGCCACTACGCAGCCCAGCAGCAGCCACACAGTGTATGCAGGGTCGATGATGAAGACGCTGGAGCCCATGGTTGGATGTGGCCGCAGCGGCCACCACAACTGGGTGCCATAGACAGTGAACGCATCCAGCACCGGGTGGGTCACCAGCGCCAGCTGGATCGCCCAGAACCAGCGCACCGGTGACTGCGCGACCCGGCCATTTCCAAAGCGCTTGAACAACCACCAGATCAGCGCCGCCACCCACGGCAGCACCAGCAACGAATGGCTGAAGCTGCGGTGCTCGACCATGTTCGCTACCGGGTCGGTGGCGGTGAAGCCGAGCCACAGCGCGTCGAGGTCCGGCAGAGTACCGAGCGCGGCACCGGCCAGCAGTGCCGCACGGCGATGGCCGGGCGGAGCAATGGCAGCGGCGACGGCGCCACCAAGTACGATCTGGGTCAGGGAATCCATGGGCCGATGCTAACGGCTTACGGGCGTGCCGTCTCACTCCCGGACACCGTTTCTGTAGAGTCGACTGTTAGTCGACTGCTCTTCCATCAGGCTGCGGACACCGCGCGCTGCGCGCGATAGTCGACTAACAGTCGACTCTACGGAAACGGGTTACGCCGCCTGTGACAAGCGCGCGCCCGGTAGCTCCACCAAGGTCTGCCCGTTGTGGTCCAGCAGGCGCAGCGCGCCGTCGTGGTCTTCGACCAGCGCGGTCAGGCTTTCCACCCAGTCACCATCGTTCGCATAGACCAGGCCGTCGCGTTCGACCAGCGCGGCGCGGTGGATATGGCCACAGACGATGCCATCCAGGCCACGCCGGCGCACGTCGTCCAGCCCGGCCTGCACGAAGCGCTCGATGTAGCGTTCGGCCGCACCACTGCGCTTTTTCAGGAACTCCGACAGCGACCAGTAGCGCATGCCCAGCCGGCGCCGCACTGCATTCAGCGCCTGGTTGCCGGTGAGGATGCGGTAGTACAGCCAGTCACCGAACTTTTCCTGCAGGCCGCCGAAGTGGGTCACGCCGTCGTAGTCGTCGCCATGCGCGACCAGCAGCCGGCGGCCATCGGCGGTCACGTGGATGGCGCGGCGGCGCACCTGCATCGCCGGCAGCATCAGCCCGCACACCTGGCGCAGCGAGGCATCGTGGTTGCCGGGAATGTAGATGATCTCGGTGCCGGCACGGCGCAGCGCGTGCAGGGCCTGGATGACCTCGCTGTGCGACTGCCGCCAGTTGGCACGGCGATGGGCCATCCACCACAGGTCGATGATGTCACCGACCAGGTACAGACGCTCACAGCGCAGCTGCGAGAGAAAACGTGCCAGTTCGGTGGCATGGCAATGACGTGAACCCAGGTGCACGTCGGAGACGAACACTGCGCGCCGGTGCGGCGACAGGTTCGCCAGCACGCTCATGCCGGCATCCCCGCATCGCGCAGGTAGCGTTTGCGCTTGTTCGGCCGGATCGCGCACAGGTCCACTTCGATCAGGCCGTCGATCGAATCGCTGAAGTCCGGGTCGACACCGAAGGCGAGGAAGCGCGCGCCACCGGGTTCGCACAGATCGGTGTACTGGCGATACAGCGTCGGCACGCCGGTGCCGAGTGCGGCCAGGTTGGCCTTGAGCACGTCGAACGCGGCGCCTGCATCCAGCTCGCCAAAACTCGGCGGCGCGGCGAAGTACTGGAACGGGCGGTTCGATTCGGCCAGGCCGGCGGTACCGCCGTAATAGCGCTGGTAGTACGCCACCAGCTGCTCGCGCGCATCGCGTGGCAGCGCCGCGCTGATCGACACGGCGCCGAACAGGTAGCGGATACCCGGCCGGCACTGCAGGTAGGCACCGATGCCCTGCCACAGGTAGTCCAGGCTGCGGCTGCCCCAGTAGTCGGGCACCACGAAGCTGCGGCCCAGTTCCAGGCCTTCGGCGATGTGGGTGATGGCATCGTCGGAATAGCGGAACAGCGACGCGCTGTAGAGCCCGGACAGTCCGTGCCGGGCCAGCGCATGGGCGCCGCGCATGATCCGGTACGCGCCGGCGATGCGCTGCGCGGCCGCGTCCCAGATCACGATGTGCTCGTACTGCGGGTCGTAATCGTCCAGGTCCCGGCTGCGCCCGGTGCCCTCGCCCACCTGGCGGAAGGTCAGTTCGCGCAGGCGGCCCAGCTCCAGCAGCAGCGGCGAATCGGCAGTACAAGTGGCCAGCAGAATCTGCTTGCCGTCGGCGGTCTGGCCCAGCTGGGTGGCTGCGGCAATCCCAGCGGCGACCTGCGAGGGTGGCACCGGCGCCGCCAGCGGCTCGGGGCCTGCGAAGGCAGCGGCATTGCCGGCCGCGCCATTGCGGCCCAGCGCATACAGCGCGCGGCGTACCGACAGCAGCTGCGCGCCCGGGTCACCGCCCTTGCCCAGCTGCATCGGCTCACCGATGCTCAGGCGCAGCGGGCGGCCGCGGCGGGTGAACATCTCGCGCGCCAGCAGCGCGGTGCCGGCCGGCTTGAACAGGGTCGAGGCGCCGTAGAACAGCGCCGAGTTGCGCGCTTCCACCCGTACCGGCAGCACCGGCGCGCCGGCGGCACGGGCAAAGCGGACGAAACCGCGCTGCCAGCGACCATCGCGGATGCCTCGCAGCGAGAGGCGCGAGACCTCGCCGGCCGGGAACACGATCACGCACTGCTCGGCGGCCAACGCCTCCTCCACAGCGTGCAGGCTGCCACGCTGGGCCTTGCCACCAAGGATGCGCACCGGCAACAGCAGGTCCTGCAGTGGCGCAATCGCCCCCAGCAGGTCGTTGGCCACGATCCGCACATCGCGGCGGATGCGGCCGACCGCGTCCAGCAGGGCCAGCGCGTCCAGTGCGCCGGACGGGTGGTTGGCGACGATCAGCAAGCGACCGGTGGCCGGGATCTTCGCCAACGCGGCCGGATCCACCTGGTACTGGCCATCGATGAACTCCAGCCCGGCGGCGACGAAGCCGAATCCGCGCAATCCTGCACTGCGCTGCAGGAACGCTTCGATCTGGTCCAACCGCGACCAGCGCCCGACGCTGCGAAGCAATGGCCGCGCCAGTTGGCCACGACGGCCATGGAACCAATCGGGAAAGCGTTGCTGGAGACGCTGTTCAAGTTCCTGCATGGCGGATCCACTCATGCCCGGCGGCCGTATTGGCCGACAGCCTGCGCCCGGCAGGCGGCAGCCAGATGGCGGTTTCGGGGCAGAACGATGACGGTCGTCCCCGGCCGGAGGGGCCGCAACCGCCCCCCTCGCCACCCGGCCCGCCGTCACACTGGTGGAACACTGGGCCTCGAGGCCGGGGCCCAATCCCGTCAGGACGGCCCTTGCCGGGCCTACGCGGGCTTAACCACCGGCAACCGGTACAGGTTCACAATGCACAGGCGGCGCACCCCGTGTATCATGCGCGCCCATCTTTCCATCCGAATCAAGGGATATTACGCCTGATGTCCAGCTATCTCTTCACCTCCGAGTCGGTCTCCGAAGGCCATCCGGACAAGGTTGCCGACCAGATCTCCGATGCGGTGCTGGACGCGATCCTGACCCAGGACCAGCGCGCCCGCGTGGCCTGCGAGACCATGGTCAAGACCGGCGTTGCCATCGTGGCCGGTGAAATCACCACCAGCGCCTGGATCGACCTGGAAGCCCTGACCCGCAAGGTCATCACGGACATCGGCTATGACAGCTCCGACGTCGGCTTCGACGGCGCCACCTGCGGCGTGCTGAACCTGATCGGCAAGCAGTCGCCGCACATCGCCCAGGGCGTGGACCGCAAGAAGCCGGAAGAAATGGGCGCTGGCGACCAGGGCCTGATGTTCGGCTATGCCACCAACGAGACCGACAGCTACATGCCGGCCGCGATCCACCTGTCGCACCGCCTGGTCGAGCAGCAGGCCAAGATCCGCAAGAAGAAGAACTCGCCGCTGTCGTGGCTGCGTCCGGACGCCAAGAGCCAGGTCACCCTGCGCTATGAAAACGGCGTGGTCTCGGCCATCGACGCCGTGGTGCTGTCGACCCAGCATGCCCCGGGCATCAAGCAGAAGGACCTCATCGAGGCCGTCCGCGAAGAGATCATCAAGCCGGTGCTGCCGGCCAAGTGGCTGCACAAGGGCACCAAGTTCCACATCAACCCGACCGGCAAGTTCGAGATCGGCGGCCCGGTGGGCGACTGCGGCCTGACCGGCCGCAAGATCATCGTCGACACCTACGGCGGCTGGGCCCGTCACGGTGGTGGCGCCTTCTCCGGCAAGGATCCGTCCAAGGTCGATCGTTCGGCGGCCTACGCGGCCCGCTACGTCGCCAAGAACGTGGTTGCCGCCGGCCTGGCCGACCGTTGCGAAGTGCAGGTCTCCTACGCCATCGGCGTGGCTGAGCCGACCTCGATCTCGGTCACCACCTTCGGCACCGGCAAGATCAGCGACGACAAGATCGAGAAGCTGATCCGCAAGCACTTCGACCTGCGCCCGTACGGCATCATCAAGATGCTGGACCTGATCCACCCGATGTACCAGCAGACCGCGGCCTATGGCCACTTCGGCCGCAAGCCGAAGGAGTTCAGCTACCTCAACGGCGAAGGCGAGACCGTCAACGCCACGGCCTTCTCCTGGGAGAAGACCGACCGCGCCGCCGCCCTGCGCGCCGATGCGAAGCTGAAGTAAAACCGGCTGGTAGAGCCGACCGGTAGAGCCGACTGTTAGTAGTCGGCTGACCTTGAAGAAGGGCCGCGCAAGCGGCCCTTCTGCTTTCTGGTAGAGCCGGCCGCTGGCCGGCTTTTTCATGGCCTCCGGAAACAATCGCGCGGTTGCCGATACAATCCGCCGCATGTCGACCGAACTGAAAACCCACCAGCTGTCCATGACCGTGCTGATGTCGCCGGAAATGGCCAATTTCTCCGGCAAGGTCCACGGTGGTGCGATCCTGCGCCTGCTCGACCAGGTCGCCTACGCCTGCGCCAGCCGTTACGCCGGCAGCTACGTAGTCACCCTGTCGGTGGACCAGGTGATGTTCCGCCAGCCCATCGCGGTGGGCGAGCTGGTCACCTTCCTGGCCTCGGTGAACTACACGGGCACCTCGTCGATGGAGATCGGCATCAAGGTGGTGGCCGAGGACATCCTCAAGCGCAGCGTGCGCCACGCCAACAGCTGCTTCTTCACGATGGTGGCGGTGGACGAGGAAGGCCGGCCGACGCCGGTGCCGCCCCTGCAGCCGGCCACATCCGACGAGAAGCGCCGCCAGGCTGCCGCGCTGATCCGCCGCCAGCTGCGCCAGGAAATGGAACAGCGCCATCTGGAACTGGTGGCGTCGAACCCGCCGTCGCCGGAGGAATGAGGTAGTGCCGGACGGTGGCCGGCAACCTCGTGCGTGCCGCCAGACATCATGAGGTTGCCGGCCAGCGGCCGGCACTACCGCTACACCTCACCCGGTGTTCTGCACGCCCTGTGAAACACCGTTCACGCACGCCACCAGCGCACGCAGCAGATCGTCATCCTCGCGTCCGCTGGCCCGCCAGCGCTGCAGCAGGTCCACCTGCAGCATGCTGATCGGATCGACATAGGGATTGCGCAGACGGATCGACAGCGCCAGCCGCGCATCGTGGTCCAGCAGCGTCTGCTGGTCCATCAATGCCAGCAGCCAGTGCCGGGTGAGTTCCAGTTCGCGCTGCACCTGCGGGAAGAAGCGCCCGTGCAACTCGCCGGACAGCTGCGAGAACTGCTCGGCGATGGTGATATCGCCCTTGGACAGCACCATCGAGATATCGTCCAGGAACGTACGGAAAAACGGCCAGTCTCGCGCCATATCGCGCAGGGTCTGTTCGTGGCCGGCATCCACCGCCGCCTGCAGGCCACTGCCCACGCCATACCAACCGGGAATCACCGCGCGTGCCTGGCTCCAGGCGAATACCCACGGAATCGCGCGCAGGTTGCCCAGTGCTGCGTCCTGGCCGAGCCGGCGCGACGGACGCGAGCCCAGCGTCATCCGCTCGATCACATCGATCGGCGTGGCGGTACGGAAGTAATCCATGAAGCCGGCCTGGCCAACGAACGCGCGATACACCTCACTGCTGGCCCCAGCCACCGCATCCATCACCGGCCGCCAGTCGTCCTCGCGGGGCTCGGCAGCACGCGGGCGCAGGCTGGCGCGCAGCACCGCGCCGGTGGCCTGTTCCAGCGAGCGCAAAGCCAGCGCGCGGATACCGTACTTGCGATGAATCACCTCGCCCTGCTCGGTCACCCGCAGGCGGCCATCGATGCTGCCGCGTGGTGAAGCATCCACCGCGTGCGTGGTCTTGCCACCGCCACGGCTGATCGAGCCGCCACGGCCATGGAAGAAGGTCAGGCGGATGCCCGCCTCGGCCGCCACCTCCAGCAGCTCCACCTGTGCACGCTGCAGGCCCCAGCGCGAGGCAGCGATGCCACCGTCCTTGCTGCTGTCCGAGTAGCCCAGCATCACCATCTGCACGTCGTCGCGTGCCTGCAGGTGCGCGCGATAGATCGGGTCGGCCAGCAGGTCACGCAGGGTCGCGGTGCCGCGCTTGAGATCATCCACCGTCTCGAACAGCGGTGCGATATCCAGCGGTACTGATCCGTTCTCTTCCACCAGGCCGCCACGGCGTGCCAGCGCCAGCACCGCGAGCACGTCGCTGCGGTCGTGCGCCATCGAGATGATGTAGCTGCCCAGCGCATCGCTGCCATGCCGCGCACGCGCATCGGCCAGTGCAGCGAACACCGCGTCCAGCCGCTGGTTGCCCTCGTCGTCGCCGTTGGGCAATGCCGTTTCACCGCTGGCATGCGGGCTCAGCAGCCGCGCACGGCCCGCCACATCCAGCGCCTGCCAGGCCTCTTCGCCACCCAGCACGGCGGCCAGCGCGCGCGCATGCACGCTCGACTCCTGGCGCACATCCAGCCGCGCCAGATGGAAGCCGAAGGTCTTCACCCGCCACAGCAGGCGCTGCACGGCAAAACCACCAGCGTGCTCGCCACGGTTCGCAAGCAGGCTGTCGAGGATCAGCTGCAGGTCGTCGATCAATTCGGCGGGGCCGGCGTAGGCGCCCCCGCCATTGTCCAGCGTGGCCTGCAGGCGTGCGCGCATGCGGTCGTTGAGCAGGCGGTACGGCATATCGGCGTGGCGCGGGCGCGACTGCACCTGCGGCAGCAGCTGCTGGTACTGCGCCACGCGCGCCTGCAGCGCATCGCTCACCCCTACCCGCTCGGTGGACTGGCTGAGCAGGCTGGCCAGCTGCAGCAGTTCCTTCTGGTAGCGCCCGAGCACCGCCTGCCGCTGCGCATCCAGCGTATTGCGGATGGTGTGGGCATCCACGTTCGGATTGCCGTCCATGTCGCCGCCCACCCACGTACCAAAGCGCAGCAGGCGCGGCAGCGGCAGTTCTTCGCCGTAGGTATCGCGCAGCGCCTGCTGCAGCGATTCGTACAGCACCGGGATCACCCGGTACAGCACCTGCACCAGGTAGAAGCCGACGTGCTCGCGCTCGTCATCCACGGTCGGCCGCACCGGTGAGGAATCGGTGGTCTGCCACGACGCGGTCAGCGCCATGCGGAAGCGCGCGGCATCGGCGGCGGCCTCACCCGGGGTGCGCTGGCCGTCGAGGTTGTCGACCAGGCTGGCCACCATCAGCTGCTCTTTTTCCAGCAACGCGCGGCGCACGGCTTCGGTCGGATGCGCGGTGAACACCGGTTCGATGTCGATGCGCGGCAGCCACTGCGCCAGTTCGTCCAGGCCCACGCCCTGCGCCTTCAGGTGCTGCAGTGCATCCTGCAGGCCATCGGGCTGCGCCCCTGCGGTACCGGCGCGCTGGTAGTCACGGCGGCGGCGGATGCGATGCACGCGCTCGGCGATGTTGACCACCTGGAAGTAGGTGCTGAAGGCCCGCACCATGGTCTCGGCCTGCTGCGGCGTGCGCCCGGCCAGGCCATCGGCCAGCTCCGACAGCGGCGCCTGGTTTTCGCGACGGGCGATGGCGCGGGTACGCACGTCCTCGACGTCATCAAGAAACGCGGCCGACACCTGTTCGACCAGCAGGTCGCCGACCAGTGCGCCAAGCCGGCGCACATCATCGCGAAGCGGAAGATCGGGAGAAGCAAACTCGATGCTGCTGCGGTACTCGTTCATCGGCGACGCACAGGCCTCGGTCAACGGATCCAGGCCCCAAGCCTATCCCAGATCGGGCGTCGTGCTGCGATGCAAAAATGGTTTCATCTGGTAGTGCCGGCCGCTGGCCGGCAACCTCAGGTTGCATGTCTCCATGAGGTTGCCGGCCAGCGGCCGGCACTACCAGGCCCGGTCAGCGCTTCTTCTTCGCCTTGCCCTGCTCGGCCGGGCCGATGGTCTGCTCCAGCCAGCGCTCGCTTTCGGCCAGCATGGTCATGATCGATTCGCGTGCGCGGTAGGCGTGCGATTCGTTCGGCAGCATCACCAGCCGCGCGGTGCCACCCAGGCCCTTCACCGCAGCAAACATGCGCTCGCTCTGGATCGGGAAGGTGCCGGAGTTGTTGTCGTCCACGCCGTGGATGAAGAGGATCGGGTCCTTGATCCTGTCGGCGTAGTTGAACGGCGCCATCTTCTGGTAGACGTCCTGCGCCTGCCAGTAGTTGCGCTCCTCGGCCTGAAAGCCGAACGGCGTGAGTGTGCGGTTGTAGGCGCCGCTGCGCGCGATACCCGCCTTGAACAGGCGCGTATGCGCCAGCAGGTTGGCGGTCATGAACGCACCGTAGGAATGGCCGCCGATGGCGATGTGGTCGCGATCGGTCACGCCACGGCGCACCACTTCATCCACCGCTGCCTGCGCGTTGGCCACCAGCTGTTCGATGTAGGTGTCGTTCGGCTCCTTGTCGCCCTCGCCGATGATCGGCATCGACGGGCTGGCCAGCACCACGTAGCCCTTGGCCAGGAACGCCTGCGGGCCCCAGTAGCTGACCGCATTGAAGCGGTACGGCGAATCGGTCACCTGGCTGGCCGCGGCTGCGCTCTTGAACTCACCCGGATAGGCCCACATCAGCAGCGGGCGCGGGCCGTCGCGCTTCGGGTCGTAGCCCGGCGGCAGCAGCAGGGTCGCGGTCAGGTCGACGCCATCCTTGCGCTTGTAGCGGATCTGCTCCTTCTGCACGCCCTTCAACTGCGGCAGCGGATGGGCGAAGCGGGTCAGCGCACGCGGCGCAGCACCCGCATCGGCCAGCGACTGCACGTAGAAGTTGGCCGGCTCGTCCGGGCTCTCGCGGCTCAGCAGCAGCGAACCGCCCTGGTTGTCCAGCAATGCCACCGGCAGCGAATAGCTCGGCGCCTGCGAGTGGAACAGGCGGGTGGCCTTGCCACTGGCAATGTCGAAGCGGTCCACGAACGGACGATCGCCTTCCGGCGACGCACCGGCACCGGCCAGATACAGGCTGCTGCCATCGGCGCTGGTCTGCAGCAGCGAACGGCCCCGCTCGTCACTGGACAACAGCGGCCGGCCCGGATCGGAGTAGCGGTCCTGCGCATCGCGGTCCCACATCAGGCGCGGCTCGGCACCGGCGTTGTCCGGGGCGATCAACCAGGTCTTGGTCCTGCGGGTCTTCCACCACGATTCGGTCAGCAGGGCCAGGTCACCGCGGCCCCAGCTGATGCCGGCCAGGCGGCTGCCAAGCTGGGCCAGGGTGACCGGCGGTTTGTCGAACGGCGCGGCCTGCATCAGCACCGCATCGCGTACCTTGGCGTCCCTGTTCGGGTCGCCGCCGTCCTGCGCTTCGGCCCAGACCAGGGTGGCGTCGGCATCACCGCGCCAGCGGATGTCGCGCACGCCGGTCACTTCGGCGTCGTTGCCGGTCGGCAGCCCTTCCACCAGCGGGCGCACGGCCACGGTGTGCACCAGCTTGCCGCTGGCACGGTCGATCACTTCGATGCGGCGCGGGAAGCTGTCCACCGGCACCACGTACGAATACGGGCGCTGCACCGGCTGGCGCAGCACGAAGCGGCCATCCGGCGACACCGAGAAGCCCATGAAGATGCCGGCCGCGCCGATCGCGCGGGTACTGCCATCCAGGCTGACTTCCATCGGCTGGGTGGTCGCGTAGTAATCGAACTGGCGCGCATCAGCCTCGTTCTTCAGCAGGTCCTGGTAGGTACGGATCGACACCACGCCGCCGCCCTGGCTGGTCTGCTGCACTGCCGGGCCGGTCGGAATGCCGTCGGCGGCCGGGGCCGCACCGAGGTTGGCCGGGCGGGTGAACACCACCAGTCCGCGGCTGTCCGGCAGCCACTGGTAGCCGCTGCCGATCACCGTGTTCAGGCCGGCAACCAGGCGACGGGCGCTGCCGCCGGCCACGTCCACCAGCCACAGTTCATTGGCGCCACTGCCGGCGTCGACCTGGTTGAAGGCCAGCCACTTCTGGTCCGGCGACCACGTCACACTGGCGATCGACAGCTTGGCAGGCAGGCCGCTGATCTGCCGCTCCTTGCCGTCGGCCACGTTCATCAGCCACAGCTTCTCGCCGAAGCTGAAGCGGCTGTCGGAGAACGTGCGCGGGTTGATGCGCAGGCCGGCCAGCTTCAGTTCCGGCTGCGCCACCACCTGGATCGAAGGCAGCGACGGCATCTGCATCATCGCGGCCACGTCGCGGCGCGGCGACAGGTACAACGAGGGTGCACGCGGCGCGTCCACCACCGCCTGCAGCGCGGCCGACGGCAGTTCGTAGCCGTTGACGCCCTGGGCCTGTGCGGCCACCGGCTGCGGCGCTGCGGCCCAGGCCAGCGGGGCCACCGCCAGCAGTCCCATCGACAGGACCAGGCCGGTCCAGCGCCGAGTACGGCGCGCGTGCATGCTCATCGTTCCACCTGTGTGATGCGTGAAAACACCGACCTTAACAGGCCGTGCACGCGGCCCCATCTGCCGATGGTTGGGTCATCCGGATGTCACGTCGGGGCCGCGATATAATGGGGGTTCTCCCCTGCCGAGGGGCGCTGCGACCGGATCCCACGAGGCCCGGCCAGGCTCGGTAAGGTGGCTTTGTAACAACGGCGCCCGGCTAGATGCGAGCATCCGCTCGTCCACAACCGGAGCACACGAATGAACGCTGTTGCCAAGACCTTCTCCACCGAAGGTGACTACAAGATCCGCGATATCACGCTGGCCGACTGGGGCCGCAAGGAACTGGACATCGCCGAGCACGAAATGCCGGGCCTGATGTCGATCCGCCGCAAGTACCAGGCCGAGCTGCCGCTGAAGGGCGTGCGCGTGACCGGCTCGCTGCACATGACCATCCAGACCGCGGTGCTGATCGAGACCCTGAAGGACATCGGCGCCGACGTGCGCTGGGCCTCGTGCAACATCTTCTCGACCCAGGACCACGCGGCCGCCGCCATTGCGGCCACCGGCACCCCGGTGTTTGCCTGGAAGGGCGAGACCCTGGAAGAGTACTGGGACTGCACCCTGGACGCGCTGACCTTCACCCTGGCCGATGGCACCCTGACCGGCCCGGAGCTGGTGGTGGACGACGGCGGTGACGTGACCCTGCTGATCCACAAGGGCTACGAGCTGGAAAACGGCAGCGACTGGGTCAACACCGCCTCCTCCTCGCACGAAGAACAGGTCATCAAGAACCTGCTCAAGCGCGTCGCCAAGGAGCGCCCGGGTTACTGGGGCCGCGTGGTCAAGGACTGGAAGGGCGTCTCCGAAGAGACCACCACCGGCGTGCACCGCCTGTACCAACTGGCCCAGGCCGGCACCCTGCTGATCCCGGCGATCAACGTCAACGACTCGGTCACCAAGAGCAAGTTCGACAACCTGTACGGCTGCCGCGAGTCGCTGGCCGACGGCCTGAAGCGCGCGATGGACGTGATGCTGGCCGGCAAGGTGGCCGTGGTCTGCGGCTACGGCGACGTCGGCAAGGGCTGCGCCGCCTCGCTGCGTGCCTACGGCGCGCGCGTGATCGTCACCGAGATCGACCCGATCTGCGCCCTGCAGGCGGCGATGGAAGGCTATGAAGTCAACACCATCGAATCGACCCTGGGCCGTGCCGACCTGTACGTCACCACCACCGGCAACAAGGACATCATCCGCATCGAGCACCTGAGCGCGATGAAGGACCAGGCCATCGTCTGCAACATCGGCCACTTCGACAACGAGATCCAGGTCGATGCGCTGGTGTCGTTCGCCGGCATCAAGCACGTCAACATCAAGCCGCAGGTGGACAAGTACATCTTCCCGAACGGCAACGCGATCTTCCTGCTGGCCGAAGGCCGCCTGGTGAACCTGGGCTGCGCCACCGGCCACCCGAGCTTCGTGATGTCCAACAGCTTCGCCAACCAGACCCTGGCACAGATCGACCTGTGGGCGAACAAGGACAGCTACGAGAAGAAGGTCTACCTGCTGCCGAAGAAGCTGGACGAGGAAGTGGCCCGCCTGCACCTGGAAAAGATCGGCGTGAAGCTGACCACCCTGAGCCAGGAACAGGCCGACTACATCGGCGTGCCGGTGGAAGGCCCGTTCAAGCCGGACCACTACCGCTACTGATGCCTGCGGGGTGCCGGCCAGCGGCCGGCACTACCTGTGCATGCAACACCACGGAACGGGCGCCTTCGGGCGTCCGTTCTGCGTTTGCGTGTGGTCGTACACCCCGCATCCAGTCCCCACTGGTAGATCCACGCCATGCGTGGATGCTCCGGCAGTAGCTTCGGTCAAGGCAACGCGCCCAGCGCGCGCTACGATGCAGCCATGACCCCGGCCATCAACCTGCTCAAGCGCGAGAAGATCGCCCACACCGTGCGCAGCTACGTGCACGACGCCCACGCCGAATCCTATGGCGGCGAAGCCGTGGACAAGCTCGGCCTCGATCCGGCCCAGGTGTTCAAGACCCTGCTGGCCAGCACCGAGACACACGAACTGCTGGTGGCGATCGTGCCGGTGGCCGGCCAGCTGGACCTGAAGGCACTGGCCGAAGCCGCCGGCTGCAAGAAGTGCGAGATGGCCGCCGCCGATGCCGCGCAGCGCGCGACCGGTTACCTGGTCGGTGGCATCAGCCCGCTCGGGCAGAAGAAGCGCCTGCGCACCTTCCTGGACGCCAGCGCCGAAGCGCTGCCCAGCCTGCATGTCAGCGCCGGTCGCCGTGGCCTGGAAGTGGAACTGGCGCCGGCCGATCTGCTGCGCCTGACAACCGGCAACTACGCTGCCATCGGCAAGTCACGCTGATGCGCTGGCCGTGGTCTGCAGCGCCGATACCCCGGCTCGACGATGCACAGGCCGATGTGCTGCTGCAGGACCTGTTGTCGCGCGACGCAACGCGCATCACCGATGCCGCCCGCGTCGTCGCACGACTGTTCAGTGCCTCATCGTTGGACGCGTTGAGCGCACATGTGGATCTGATCGAACAACGCTGCCAGGGCATCGCGCTTGGCGGCATGCTGATCAGCAACCAGGCGTATCTGAAGGCCGCCCTGCGTCGGCTGCGTTACTGGCGTGCACGCGAGGGTTGCCTGTGCGCGCTCAACCCCGGCTACCCGTTCTTCGATCCCCGTCGCCTGATTGAACAAGGACAGATGCAGCTGCTCTCGGTGGAAGAGGCTGAGGGCTGCTGGGGCGACTGCCACGCCGTTGCCTGCACGCAATGCGGCCAGCATTGGCAGGCCATCGACCGCGAGTACCATTACCCGTGGTGGGAATGGAAAGCTGCCTGAAGGCCAAGCGGCCACGCATGGCGTGGCTCTACTGCGGTCCGCACATTCACGCGATGCGTGGATGACAAATGTTGCTCACGGCCGCCAGTTCGCGTTGTTCTCCCAGAACTCGACGGAACGCCGGTAGGCTTCGCGGTCCAGCGGCACGCCGGATCCGCCCTCGTCCACGCCCAGCGCATTGCGCATCATCGTGATCGGTGCCATCGGTACCTCTTCCGGTTCGGCGGTGTAGATGCAGCCGACGATGCCCCAGTCGGCCTCGATCGGCGAGCCTTCCCTGGCCAGCTGCCCGGCGCTGTACAGGATCACCACCAGGTAGCTCGCACGCGGTGATTCCACGCCCTCGAACCAGCGCACCAGCACCGGTAGTTCCTCGCGGTTGCGCGCTTCGTAACCACTGCGCAGCAGGTGGCGGTTGGCCTCGGTGATCGGTACGGTCAGGCAGCGCGTGCTGGTCCAGTTCTCGTAGACGAACAGCTTGCAGAACGGGGCGTAGCCGTCGAGTACCTTCAGTGGCGCATGCGCATTGAGGTGTGCCTCGAACTGCTCGGCAGTGCAGTCCTGGATGGTGTTGCCACGCGGCACGCGCGGGAACAGGCGGGGACGGGCGAAATGGGTGAGGACGATGGACATGGCGCGGGTGTGATCAGGAGTTCTGCTGCACAGGGTAACCGCCCCGGAGGCAGACAGGGCCGGATGCCGATGGTCACTGGCGCCAGCGTCCCGCTTGCAGCACCCTGCGGGCGACCCACTACAAGGATCGCCGGCTCATGGATGCAGCATGCGCATTGCCCCGTTCCGCCCACCGTCGGCAGTGGCCGATCGTACTGGTCATCCTCCTGCTGGCGCCGCCATTGCTGTTCGCCGCCGCTCTGCTCTGGCCGCTGTCGGCTCCGCCGTTGCCCGAGCCGGGCAACAGCCGCGTGATCGTCAACGCGCGGGTGGTGGACGTGGCGCGCGGCCAGGTCAGCGAACCCACCACCGTGACAGTGCGCCACGGCACCATCACTGCCATTGGGGAAGATCCGCAGGACGCGCGGCTTCCCGTGCTCGACGCCGGCGGCCGCTGGCTGCTGCCCGGTTTCTGGGACATGCACACCCACGCACTGCAATTGTCGCCGCAGCTGCAGTTCCCGCTGATGCTGGCCAACGGCATCACCGGCACCCGCGACATGATGGACTGCCCGCAGACCACCGATCCGCTGATCGCCTGCGTGGCCGACAAGCGCCGCTGGACCGCACAGGCCATTGCCGGGCAGCAGGTTGCACCGCGCTTCGTACAGATCGCCAGTTTCTACTTCGAAGATCCGTCACTCACGCCGGAGGCCGCCGCTGCGCGTGCACGGACGTACAGCGCGCGCGGGGTCGAGGCGTTGAAGGTCTACAACCGGCTGCGTGCGGACACCTATCAGCGGCTGGCCACCGAGGCGCAGCAGCTGCGCCGTCCGTTGGTCGGCCACCTGCCCAAGGCGGTGCCTCTGGACGACGCGGTGCAGGCGGGCCAGCGCAGCTTCGAGCACGCCCATCTGTTCGTGCGCCACTGCTTCGACAACGCGGCGGCATGGCGCGGTGGCACGCTCGACGGCGAAGACCCGATCGTACTGGCCGAACGCATGGTTGCCAGCTATCAGCCCACGCTCTGCAACAAGGCGTTCGCTTTGATGCAGGCCAGCGGTGCCGCGTTCGTACCGACCCATGTCACCCGCGAAGAAGATGCACGCGCAAGCGACCCCGCCTTCGTCGACGATCCGAGCCTGGCCTATCTGGACCCGCTTTCACGCTGGGCGTGGCGTGATGACCTGCAGGCCACCGCAGCGCGCTATCCCGGCCGACGCGGCCAAGACGCACTGAAGACCTACTTCGAGCATGGCCTGGCTCTCACCGGTGCGGCCCATCGTGCCGGCGTCACCGTGCTGGTCGGCACCGATACCGGATTGGGCGGCTTCCGCTACCACGATGAACTGCAGTGGCTGCGACAGGCCGGCCTGAGCCAGGCCGACGTGCTGCGCGCAGCTACGCTGCAGGCCGCACGTCATCTGCAACGGCAGGCATCGCATGGAAGCGTCGAGGTCGGCAAAGCCGCAGACCTGGTGCTGCTTGATGGCAACCCGCTGCACGACATCGCCAATACCCGCCGCGTGCATGCCGTGCTGCTGGCCGGCCACCTCTATGACCGCCCGCGGCTGGATGCGCTACAGACTTATGCGCGCAGGCAGGCACGCTCGCCCGCAGTGATGGCACGCCTGCTGTGGGGATTCATCACCAGCCCGGTCAGTGCCGAGCTGTAGCGGCAGCTACAACGCCATCCGCTCGCGCAGTTCACGTGCCTGCCGCCGCGATACCTCCACCTCGCTGCCGTCGTCCAGCGCCAGATCGTAGCCATCTGCAATGCTGGGCGTCACGCCACGAATGCGGCGCAGGTTGACCAGCGTGTTGCGGTTGGCGCGGAAGAACAACTCCGGCGGCAGGCGTGCTTCCAGCGCGCTCAGGCTGCGGGTCAGCAGGGCGTTCTGGTCGCGGAACCATAGCCGTGTGTAGTTGCCATCCACCACCAGCCGACGGATCTCCGAGACCGCGACGAACCAGCAGCGTTCGCCCTCGCGCACGAACACCTGGTCCTGCGCGCCCAGCGTGCTGCGCGGCTCCGGCGTTTCGCCCGCCACCACCTCGCGCTGGCGCGCCCGCTGCAACGCTTCCAGCAAGCGCGGCGCCTCGACGGGCTTTACCAGATAGTCCAGCGCATTGGCCTGGAAGGCGCGCACCGCGTAAGTGTCGTAGGCAGTAACGAAGACCACCGCCGGCACCGTCTCCAGCCCATCCAGCACATCGAAGCCGCTGCCGGAGGGCATCTGCACATCCAGCAGCACCAGGTCTGGCGCCAGTGTGGCGATCGCCTCGCGTGCAGCGGGCACATCGTCGGCCTCGCCCACGCACTGCACCCATGGCAGCGCCGACAACAGCGTGCGCAGCTCCTGGCGCGCCAGCCGTGCATCATCAACGATCAACACACGCAGCACGCCACTCATTGCGGAATCTCCAGCAGGGCCTGCATGCGGTCGCCGACCGGCTGCAGGGTGAAACGACCCTGCGTGCCGAGCTGCGCACGCAGGTAGGCAAGGCCAACGCCATGGCCATGGGTGGGCTCGTTGGCGCTGCCCAGCGGATTGTCCACCTGCAGGCGCAGCACGTCATTGTCCAGCGTGGCACGGATCTGCACCTCACCGCCGCCCGGGCGGCTGGCGATGCCATGCTTGATCGCATTCTCCACCAGCAGCTGCAGCGCCATCGCCGGCAGCTGTGCCTGCATGGCATCGGCATCAATGTGCTGGCTTACCTGCAGGCGCTGTTCGAAGTGGACTGCCTCGATGGCCAGGTAGTCGTCCACTACCACCAGTTCCTCGGCCAGGGTGACCTGCTCGCTGCGGTTGTGCGCCAGCGCTTGGCGCAGCGTGCGCGACAGGCGGGTGACCATATCGCGCGCACGCTCCGGGTCTTCCAGGATCAGCGCGCGCAGGTTGTTCAGCGCATTGAACATGAAATGCGGGTTGAGCCGTGCACGCAGTGCATCGCGCTCCAGCGCGCTGCGCTCGGCCTCGGCACGCAGGCGCGCCAGTTCCGCACTGCGTATCCGGCGCAGGCTGTGCAGGCCTGCCCAGAGCGCTCCCCACAGGGCCAGCATCACCGCAGTGGTGTACCAGTAGAGCAGCAGCGCCTTGGGGCTGAAGTCGGCCGTCTGCCGTCCCAGGCTCACCCAGTTCCAGGCCAGCGCCGAGTGCAGCGCGATGTTCACCAGCAGCTGCGCCACTGCCGCGCCCAATGCCACCGACAGCGCCAGCCGCAGCAACAGCCCGGCCGTGCCGCGCGCCCACCAGTCGGCACGCAGCGCCAGCGCGCGGATGGCACCGCTGCACCCGAACAGGGCCAACGCCAGACCCAGCGTGATCAACACGCCTGCGCTTCCGGCATCGCTGAAATAGGCCTGGCGCAGGCCGATTCCGGCAACGCCATAGAGCACCCACACCAGCGCATTGAGCAGCCAGAAGCGTACCGTCGAGGAGGAATCCGGCATGTCCATTCCGAGGCGTGTTGAAACTCAGTGGTGGTGGTCGAGGAAGGCCTGCACCTGACCGCGCAGCCAGCGCGGATCATCCCACATCAGGAAGTGGAAACCCTGCGCGCTCATCGCGATCTGCACGCCCTGCAGTTTCGCGTACTGCGCCTGGAACACCGCGCGCGTGCTGTCCTCGGTGCCGCCCATCGGCTGGTAGCCGGCCCAGCTGCCCAGCACCAGCGTCGGTGCGGTGATCGAGGCGATGTTGTCACGCAGGTCGGTGGTCATCACCGCATGCATGGCGTCAGCGGTGGTCTGGCGGTCGCTGGCTTCGCCCCAGCGCCCCAGCTCGGCCTGCCGCTGTGGATCGCGGGTCATGCCCGGCAGGCCGGCCTTCAGCTGCGCCTGCCACTGCGCGGCATCGGCGGCGAGCATGCCCTTGCGCAGCTGGTCGGCCATTGGCCGCACGCTGTCTGCGGTGGCGTTCGGGTCACGCGCGGCCGGCAGGAACGGCAATGCGTCGACCACCACCAGCGCACTGACTGCCTTCGGCTCGGCCTGCGCCATCTGCAGCCCCAGCAGGCCGCCAAGACTGTGGCCGATCACCACCACCGGGCCCAGCTGTTGGTCATGCAGGTAGGCCAGCAGCTGCCCGCGCATGGCCGGCAGGAATTCGGCCGGGCGCGGGTCGACGGGCGCAGCGCCGGCAAAGCCCGGCAGCTGCACCAGATGGCACTGCACGTCCTTCAGCGCCAGGCAGGTCTCGCGCCAGACCTCGGCGCTGCTGTTCAGGCCGGGGATCATCAGCAGCGGACGGCCCTTGCCGACCACCTCGACCTGCACCTTGCCGGTGCCGGTGGCGGCCGCCGCATGCGCCGAGCCGGAACCGAGCACGGCCATCGCCATGCCGATCATCGCCAGCCGGGCCAGGGCCTTCATTGCGTACCAGAGTGCCAGGAAGATCTTCATCGTCTGCTCCTTCATTGGGTGGGTGGTGCCGGGATGGGAGCAGCGTGGGCCTGGCGGAGGCACCCCGGTTGCGATTTCGGAGCAGCGGCCGCACGGCGGGGCGAACGGTCGCATGCCATGGATGGCCCACCCTCACATATCAATCGCACATCCATCTTGATGAAGCGATATACTGATCTGCACCCGCCGCCGCCATCCGCGCCATGACCGCCATCAGCTTCGAGTTCTATCCGCCCAAGACCGACGAACAGCGCAGCCAGCTGGACCGTGCTGCGGCCAAGCTGAAGGACTACGCCCCCGAATACGTGTCGTGTACCTTCGGCGCCGGTGGCTCGACCCTGAGCTATACCTCCGAGACCGTGCGCCACCTCAACCAGCACCATGGGTTCGATGCCGCGCCGCACCTGTCGTGCGTGGGCGGCACCCGCCAGGAGATCCGCGAACTGCTCAAGCTGTACCGCGCCATCGGCTGCCGTCGCCTGGTCGCGCTGCGCGGTGACCTTCCCTCGGGCATGGGCTTCCCCGGCGACATGCGCTACGCCGCCGAGCTGATCGACTTCATCCGCACCGAGCACGGCGATGCGTTCCACATCGAAGTGGGCGCGTATCCGGAAACGCATCCGCAGGCGACCGATGCGCTGGCTGACCTGAAGCACTTCAAGGCCAAGATCGATGCCGGTGCCGATGCGGCGATCACCCAGTACTTCTTCAACCCGGATGCCTACTTCCACTTCGTCGATGAAGTGCGCCGGCTCGGCGTGCAGGTGCCGATCACGCCCGGCATCATGCCGATCGCCAACTTCAGCCAGCTGCGCCGCTTCTCCGAACAGTGCGGTGCGGAGATTCCGCGCTGGATCGGCCGCAAGATGCAGGCCTACGGCGATGACGCCGAGTCGGTACGTGCATTCGGCACGGAAGTGGTGGCCCGGCTGTGCCAGCGCCTGATCGAAGGCGGCGCGCCCGGCCTGCACTTCTACACCTTGAACCTGGCCAAGCCGACCACCTCGGTGCTGAAGCTGCTGCACGGCTGAAAGCACGCCATGCGGACCGGATCGGCGCTACCCTGCGAGGATGATCCGGCTTTCCTTCCTGCTGTTGCTGCTGCCGCTATGCGTGCTGTCGAACGTCGCCCACGCACAGTCCACGCGCCTGAACCGCTGCACCGATGCGCAGGGCCAGAGCGTGTATACCGACCGGCCCTGCGACAGCGTGGGTGCACGGTCACGGCTGCCGCCGCCCTCCCCGACCGGCAATACCGCAGCGCGCGACACGCTGGGTGCACGCTGCCCGCGCCGGCTGAGCGAGCTCGTGGACGCATTGCGCAACGGCATCCTCAGCAACGACGTCAATCGGCTGTCCTCGCTGTACCTGTGGGGCTCGGTGTCCGACGCGGGCGCGCAGCGCATTCTCGGCCAACTGGAATCGTTGGCGCGGCGGCCGCTGGTGGACGTGGTGCCGGTGTATCCGCGGCAGGACCAGGTCGCAGTGCCGGAGGAGGGTCAGAGCCCTGCTGCGCAGGGGTTCGACCCCGAGCCGCCGGCCGTGCGCCATCCGGTCGGCCTGCGCCTGGAGCAGACGTTGCCGGGCAGCGTGGCGCGCGCCTCGACGGTGCTGGGGTTGCGGCGGCAATATGGTTGTTTCTGGATCACGCTGTGATCGGGAGGGGGCAGAGCCCTGCTGCGCAGGGATCTGACCCCGCATGCCGGCTCACTCTGGCCACAGCCCGCGAATGGCGGCGATGCCCTGCCCGCCATGGCGACGCGCTTCGGCGACGTGACCGCGGCCCATGCCGCCCAGCGCATAGATCGGCAGTGACACCTGCGCGCGCAGCTCGGCGAACGCGTCCCAGCCCAGCGGCACCGCGTCCGGATGGCTGGCCGTGGCCTGCACCGGGCCCAGCACGGCGAAGTCGCAGCCCAGCTGCTGTGCGGCCTGCAGCTGCTGCAGGTCGTGGCAGGATGCGGCCACCAGCTGGCCTTGGGGAAGTGGACGCTGCGACAGTTCCTGCAACTGCTCGCTGCCCAGGTGTACGCCCACGCCCAATGCACGCGCCAGTTCGATATCGCGATTGAGCAGCCACTGCACCCCACTGCGACGATGCGCGCGCACGGCCTGTTCGACCATCGCCTGCCGCTGCGGATGCGCCGTCGGCAACCGCAGCTGGATGCGCTGCTGGCCCGCGGCCACCACGCGCTGCAGCTGTTCATGCCAATGCTGCACGCCGCCCTCATCATCGGCCGGTGCCGGGGTGATCAGGTAGCTGTCGGGCTGGCGCAGGGCAGCCACCACCGGCAGGTCGGCCGGTGGCATTGAATAGCGGCCCAGCTTGTCCGGCGCCACCCAGGTGATTGCCTGGCCCTCCCGCCCGCGCGGCGTCCCCTTCCAGCTGCGTACATGGCGCACCTCCAAGGTCAGGTGCTTGTCCGGATAGCGCTGCGGCACATCCATCAGCCACTCGCCGACATCGGCCTCGATGCCCAGTTCCTCGCGCAGCTCGCGCACCAGCGCCTGTTCGGAGGTCTCGCCGGATTCGCGTTTGCCGCCGGGAAACTCCCACAGGCCGGCCATGTCGCGGTTCTCGGTACGGCGGTTGAGCAGCACGCGGCCACGGGCGTCGGTGATGACGGCGGCCACGACATGGATCGATCGGGTGGGGGAAGGCATGGGGGGAAGCATGCCCAGAACAGGGCGGCCGGCGCAATCACGGATGCGCTGCAACTCCCCTGCCACAAACGAAAAGCCCCGCTTTCGCGGGGCTCTTCGGCATCAGCTCAGCTGGCCGTGGCAGTGCTTGTACTTCTTGCCACTGCCGCACGGGCACGGATCGTTGCGGCCGATCTTCGGCTCGTCGCGCTGCATCTGCGCCACGCCCTGCTGGGCAGCCTGCACCTGCGCGGCTTCCTCGTCGGCGCTGTAACCGCCCACGTCCTGGTGCTGGAACTGCGACTGGCTCAGGCGGGCTTCGGCCTGCTGGCGTTCGGCCGCTTCCAGCGCCTGCACTTCCTCGTCGCTGCGGATGCGCACGCGCGACAGCAGGGTCACCACTTCGCGCTTGACGTTTTCCAGCATGTCCGAGAACAGCTCGAAGGCTTCCTTCTTGTATTCCTGCTTGGGCTGCTTCTGCGCGTAACCACGCAGGTAGATGCCCTGGCGCAGGTAATCCATGCGCGCCAGGTGCTCCTTCCAGCTCTGGTCCAGCACGGTCAGCATCACGTGCTTCTCCAGCGCGCGCATGGTCTCTTCGCCCACGCCGGCTTCCTTCTCGGCGAAGTGCTGGTTGACGCGTTCCTGCACCTTGGCGGCAATGGCCTCGGCGTCCAGCTCCTCGTGTTCCTTGACCAGGTCGGTCAGCGACATCTGCAGGCCGAAGTCCGACTCCAGGGTCGCTTCCAGGCCACGCAGGTCCCACTGCTCGTCGATCGAGTTCGGCGGCACGAAGCGGGCCACCACGTCGAAGATCACGTCGTCGCGGATGCCGTCGACGTTGTCCTTCACCGACTCGGCGTCCAGCAGTTCGTCGCGCTGGGCGTAGATCACCTTGCGCTGGTCGTTGTTGACGTCGTCGAAGTCCAGCAGGTTCTTGCGGATGTCGAAGTTGTGGGCCTCGACCTTGCGCTGCGCCTTCTCGATCTGGCGGCTGACCAGGCGGTCTTCGATGACGTCGTCTTCCTTCATGCCCATCATGCGCATGGCCTTCTGCACCCAGTCGGAGGCGAAGATGCGCATCAGATTGTCTTCCAGCGACAGGTAGAAGCGGGACGAACCCGGGTCACCCTGGCGACCCGAACGGCCACGCAACTGGTTGTCGATACGGCGCGACTCATGGCGCTCGGTGCCGACGATGTGCAGGCCGCCCGCCGCCTTCACTGCCTCGTGGCGCTTCTGCCAGTCGGCCTTGACCGCGGCCTTCTGCTCGTCGGTCGCGTCCTCGCCCAGCGCGTGGAGCTCTGCTTCCAACGAACCGCCCAGCACGATGTCGGTACCACGGCCGGCCATGTTGGTGGCGATGGTCACCGCGCCCGGACGGCCGGCGTTGGCGACGATGGTCGCTTCGCGGTCGTGCTGCTTGGCATTGAGCACTTCGTGCTTCACACCGGCCTTGCTCAGGTGCTCGGACAGCATTTCCGAAGTTTCAATCGAGGTGGTACCGACCAGCACCGGCTGGCCGCGCTTGGCGCACTCTTCGATGTCGGCCAGCACCGCATTGAACTTGCCCTTGCGGTTGAGGAACACCTGGTCCGGGCTGTCCTTGCGGATGGTCGGGCGGTTGGTCGGGATCACCACCACTTCCAGGCCGTAGATGCTCTGGAACTCGAAGGCTTCGGTATCGGCCGTGCCGGTCATGCCGGACAGCTTCTTGTACATGCGGAACAGGTTCTGGAAGGTGATGCTCGCCAGCGTCTGGTTCTCGCGCTGGACCGGCACGCCTTCCTTCGCTTCCACCGCCTGGTGCAGGCCATCGGACCAGCGGCGGCCGGCCAGGGTACGGCCGGTGAACTCATCGACGATGACCACTTCGCCGTCGCGCACGATGTAGTCAACGTCACGCTGGTAGATCGCGTGCGCGCGCAGGGCGGCGTTGAGATGGTGGACCACGGTCAGGTTCTGCGCCGCGTACAGGCCTTCGGTTTCGCCGTTGAGGATGCCGGCTTCCACCAGCAGCTGCTCGGCGTGCTCCATGCCCGCTTCGGACAGGTGCACCTGCTTGCCCTTCTCGTCGACCCAGAAGTCGCCTTCGCCGTCTTCCGCTTCCTGCTTGACCAGGTGCGGCACGACGCGGTTGACACGGATGTACAGCTCCGGGGAATCATCGGCCGGGCCGGAGATGATCAGCGGGGTACGCGCTTCGTCGATCAGGATGGAGTCGACTTCGTCGACGATGGCGTAGTGCAGGCCGCGCTGGTAGCGGTCGGCCTTGGACAGCGCCATGTTGTCGCGCAGGTAGTCGAAGCCGAATTCGTTGTTGGTGCCGTAGGTGATGTCCGCAGCATAGGCTTCGCGCTTGTCGCTGTGCGGCATGCCCGGGTAGACCACGCCCACGCTCAGGCCCAGCCAGTTGTACAGCTTGCCCATCTGCGCGGCGTCGCGGCGCGCCAGGTAGTCGTTCACGGTGACCACGTGCACGCCCTTGCCTTCCAGCGCGTTGAGATACACCGGCAGGGTCGCCACCAGGGTCTTGCCTTCACCGGTGCGCATTTCTGCGATCTTGCCCAGGTGAAGCACCATGCCGCCGATCAGCTGCACGTCGTAGTGGCGCATGCCCAGCACGCGGCGGCCGGCTTCGCGGCAGACCGCGAAGGCTTCCGGCAGCACCTTGTCCAGGGCTTCACCGTCAGCGATGCGCTGCTTGAACTCCGGCGTCTTGGCCTGAAGCTGCTCGTCGGAAAGCTTCTCGATCTCCGGCTCCAGCGCATTGATCTTGGCGACGATGCGGTTGAGCTGGCGCAGCTGTCGTTCGTTACGACTGCCAAATACGCGGGTAAGCAGGCTGTTGATCATTGAAGGAACCGGGTTGGATGGACACGACGCCCGGCCTCCCCCTTGGGATCCGTCCGCCGCAAACGAAACAGGGCGCCTGGCGCCCTGTCGATGGCAACACCCATTGTAGCTTGGGACGGGCGGCTGAGGTTTCAACCCCGAGAGGTAGTGCCGGCCGCTGGCCGGTGATCCGCGATGCTGCCGAAGATCATGAGGTTGCCGGCCAGCGGCCGGCACTACCAGATCAACCGCATCGGGTCAGAGCCCTACCGCGGCGCGGAAGGGATCCGACCCGGGCATCAGCCGCGGCTGATGCGGCCGACCGGCGTGTTGCCGCCGTCGCCGAGGAACTTGCGCGGGTTGACCACGTTGCCGTTCTCCCACACCTCGAAGTGCACGTGGGCGCCGGTCGAACGTCCGGTGGAACCGGCCTTGGCCACTTCCTGACCGGCACGGACCAGGTCACCGGCCTTCACCACCAGGCGCGAATTGTGCGCGTAGCGGGTGACGTAGCCATTACCGTGGTCGACATCGACCACGTTGCCGTAGCCGCCCTTCACGCCGGCGAAGCTGACCACGCCTTCGGCCACGGCCATCACCGGGTCGCCGACCTTGGCGTGGAAGTCCATGCCCTTGTGGGTGGCGGCACCGCGGCCGAACGGGTCGGCACGGGTGCCGAAGCCGGAGGTCACGTAGCTGTTGCGGATCGGCATGCGCGACGGCACGGCGTTCTGCTGCAGCTGGTGGTCGAACATCAGCGACTCCATCACCGACAACTGGCGGCCTGAAGCAGCGAAACGCTGCTCCAGCACCTGTAAGTCGGCGTTGACGTCCTTGACCGGGATGTCGCTGGTCGGGCCGCCGGCATCGCCGTCACCGAGGCCAGGGGTCTCGTTGAAGTCGAACTCGCCGTCTTCCAGCTTGCCCATCTGGGTCAGCCGTTCGCCAAGGGCGTTCAGGCGGGTAGCCTGCGCCTGCAGCTCGCCGAGGCGTGCCGCCAGCGCGTTGACCTGGGTCTGCGCATCGCGCTTGACCTTGGCCAGTTCCGCATCCTGGCGCTCGACCTTGGCCTGCAGCCGGGAATCATTCAGCGCGCTGGCGCCAATGCCGCCAGCAAGGCCGATAATGCAGCCTACCCCGAGCACGCTGCCCAGCAGGGCGCGGGGGCGGTCCTCGAAATAGAACCGCAAACGCGCGATCGGCGACGACTTGGCCTGTCCTTCACGCGTTTTGATTACGATCTTTTTGAATGCCATCAGTGAGTTTTCATGTCTGAGCCGAAATCCAGCGTTCGCCCCGCGTCAGTGCCGAAGCCGGCGCTGGATGCGGTGATGGCGGACAAAAGCGGGAACCCGCTGCGGCGTGCCTTGTGGCTCGACGCGCTGGACCGTCAGTTGCGCCCCCAGTTGCCGCCACCTCTGCGCAGCCGTTGCCGGCTGGCCAATGTGGACGGGGAACACCTCGTTTTTCTCGTCGAGTCCCCGGTCTGGCATGCCAAGTTGCGGCTTGCCGAAGCCCAGTTGCTCGACGCGGCCCGTTCCATCGGGCTGAAGGCCACCAGGGTGACCATCAAGACTGCGTCTCCCACTCCCACGCGCTCCCCAGCGCTCGACAACCGGAATGGACCCCACGCAGTTTCAGCCGCCACGCACAAAGGGCTACGCGACGCCTTGGCTTGCCTGCAGGACGTTCCTTCGAAGCCGAAGAAGCGGTCCTGACGACAACGGAGCATCCGGCTCCGCTCCCCGTCGCACGTGTCACCACGGCGTGAAACATTTCGGGGGCCGGGTCGCATCCTAGCTGCCATCCGGGGGCCTGTCGTTAGATTGTTGTTAAAACTGCGTTAAATTCAGGCTTCCGATCCAACAGGTTCACAAAACCGTGACCTCGAACCGGCCTTGACGCGTATCAAGCATGCTGAATGCGCCGAACACGCCTGAAACGACAACGCCGCCCTGGAAGGCGGCGTTTTTGTCTTTAAATTCAACAGCCTACAGAAATCAGGCGTAGGCCGGAGTGGCATATTCGACCGGATCCGGCGTCGCCGGCGAGTCGAAACTGACCCATTCCCAGGCAGTGGCGTCGGCCATCAGCGCCCGCACCAGCTTGTTGTTGAGGGCGTGACCGGACTTGAAGCCTTCGTAGGCACCCAGCACCTGGCCACCGGCCAGGTAGAGGTCGCCGATCGCATCGAGGATCTTGTGGCGCACGAATTCGTCGGCATAGCGCAGGCCGTCTTCGTTGAGCACGCGGAACTCGTCCAGCACGATGGCGTTGTCCATCGAACCGCCCAGGCCCAGGTTGCGCTCGCGCATGTATTCCAGGTCGCGCATGAAACCGAAGGTGCGCGCGCGGGAGATTTCCTTGGTGTAGGCCAGCGTCGAGAACTCGATTTCCTGGCGCGACTGCTTGGCCGGAATCATCGGGTGGTCGAACTGGATGGTGAAGCCCAGCTTGTAGCCCTCGTACGGGCTGAAGCGGGCCACCTTGTCGCCTTCGGTCACTTCCACGGTCTTCAGCACGCGGATGAAGCGCTTGGGCGCATCCTGTTCCACGATGCCCGCCGACTGCAGCAGGAACACGAACGGGCCGGCCGAACCGTCCATGATCGGCAGCTCGGCCGAGGACAGTTCGACAATGATGTTGTCCACGCCCAGGCCGGCCAGCGCCGACATCAGATGTTCGACGGTCTGGATCTTGGCGTCGTTGCAGGTCAGGCCGGTGCACAGGGTCACTTCGGTGACCAGCTCGGCCTTGGCCGGCACTTCCACCACCGGGTCCAGGTCCACGCGGCGGAACACGATGCCATGGTTGACCGGTGCCGGGCGCAGGGTCATGTAGACCTTGTCGCCGCTGTGCAGGCCAACGCCGGTGGCGCGGATCGTGTTCTTGAGGGTGCGTTGCTGGATCATGGGGGATGGACCGGAAGTGACACATTAGATTAACACGCACGGTCCCCTACCCCGGCTGAAAGGCAGGCAGGACACACCGGCGCGCCAATGGGACGCACATGAAGCAGGGCGGCCGGGCCCATCCTGGCCCGGCGCCCGCGTTTTCAGGACATGGTGGCGCAACCCGGGGAGGACAACCCCGGGCCGGCCCGCTCAGTCCGCCTGGCGGCGCAGGAACGCCGGGATGTCCAGGTAATCGTTCGGCAGTTCTGCCGCGGCCGGGGCCGAAGAGGACGGCGCCGACGGGGCCGAAGCCGCCGCGGTATCGCTGCTGGCGCGACGCAGGCCCAGGCCCATGCCGCCGACGGCCTTGGACACGGCGTCGCCGCCGTTGTCGAAGTCGCCGAACTCCGGCTGGCCGGTGGTGGCGTTGCGGACCAGCTTGATCGGCGCACGCTCGCCCGGACGCTGGGCCTTGCTGGCCGACACGCGGTTCAGGCCGGTGGCCACCACGGTCACGCGCACTTCGTCCTGCATGTCCGGGTCGAGCACGGTGCCGACCACCACGGTGGCGTCTTCCGAAGCGAAGCCGTCGATGGTGCGGCCGATCTCGTCGAACTCGGCCATGGTGAAGTCCGCACCGGCGGTGATGTTGACCAGGATGCCGTTGGCACCGGCCAGGTTCACGTCGTCCAGCAGCGGGTTCTGGATGGCCGATTCGGCAGCGGCCTGGGCGCGGTCATCGCCACGGGCAGTGCCGGTACCCATCATCGCCAGGCCCATTTCGGACATGACGGTGCGCACGTCGGCGAAGTCGACGTTGATCAGGCCCGGACGCACGATCAGGTCGGCGATGCCCTGCACGGCGCCCTGCAGCACGTCGTTGGCGGCGCGGAATGCCTGGATCATGGTCGCGTTGCGGCCCAGCACGGTGATCAGCTTCTCGTTCGGGATGGTGATCAGCGAGTCGCAGTGCTGGCTCAGTTCCTCGATGCCCTTCAGCGCCACCTGCATGCGGCGACGGCCTTCGAACGGGAACGGCTTGGTGACCACGGCCACGGTCAGGATGCCCATCTCCTTGGCCAGCTGCGCCACCACCGGTGCAGCGCCGGTGCCGGTGCCGCCGCCCATGCCGGCGGTGATGAACACCATGTCCGCGCCCTGCAGGGCGTCCATGATGCGCTCACGGTCTTCCAGCGCGGCCTGGCGGCCGACTTCCGGGTTCGCGCCTGCGCCCAGGCCCTTGGTCACGTTGGTACCCAGCTGCAGCTGCAGCTTGGCACCGCAATTCTTGATGGCCTGCGAGTCGGTGTTGGCGGTGATGAATTCCACGCCGTCCACCGCCGAGTTGACCATGTGCGCCACGGCATTGCCGCCGCCGCCGCCCACGCCAACCACCTTGATCACCGCATTGGGTGCCATCTTTTCGATCAGTTCAAAATGCGCCATGTCCGTGTCCTCGTTGTATCCGCTTGTCGGTGGCATGGACGGTCGGGCCTCCTGCCTTCGCGTGTCATGTTGCCGTTGCGGCTGTGTGGGTTGTGTATTGCGTTGCTGCGTTGTGATGCGGGTACTGCAGGTGCTGCGCCGGGGTGACCCCGGTGTTACGGGTTCCGCGTCAGAACTCGCCGCGGAACCAGGTCTTGAGTTTCTTGAACATGCTTCCGGCGCGCCCGGTCGGTAGCGACGGCCGGCGCGGGTGCTCGATCTGGCTGCCCATCAGCAGCAGGCCCACGCCGGTGGCATGCACCGGGTTGCCCACCACTTCGCCCAGGCCGGTAACGTGCTGCGGGATGCCCACGCGCACCGGCATCTGCAGCATTTCCTCGGCCAGCTCGACTACGCCTTCCATCTTCGAGGCACCACCGGTCAGCACCATGCCGGCGCGCACCAGTTCCTCGAAGCCGGAGCGGCGCAGTTCGGCCTGCACCATCTCGAAGATTTCCTCGTAACGGCCCTGCACCGCCTGCGCCAGCGAATGGCGCGGCATGCGGCGCGGCGGGCGGTCGCCCACCGACGGCACCTGGATGCTTTCCTCGGCAGTGGCCAGCTGGGCCAGGGCGCAGGCGTAGCGCACCTTGATCTGCTCGGCTTCCGGGGTGGGCGTGCGCAGCATGTGCGCGATGTCATTGGTGACGTGGTCGCCGGCGATCGGCAGCGAAGCCGTGTGGCAGATCGCGCCCTGCACGAACACCGCGATGTCGGTGGTGCCGGCGCCCATGTCGACCAGCACCACGCCCAGCTCGCGTTCGTCGGCGGTCAGCACCGCAACGCTGGAGGCCAGCGAGGACAGCACCAGGTCATCCACCTGCAGGCCGCAGCGCTGCACGCACTTGCTGATGTTGGCCGCGGCTGACTGCGCGCACACCACCAGGTGCGCATGCACCTCCAGGCGCACGCCGGTCATGCCGACCGGATTGCGGATGCCTTCCTGCGAATCGTCCAGCACGTACTCGCGCGGGATCGCGTGCAGGATCTTCTGGTCGGCCGGAATCGCCACCGCCTTGGCCGCATCGAGCACGCGATCCAGGTCGCCCCAGGTCACTTCCCCGTCGCGGATCGGCACGATGCCCGGCGAGTTCTTGCACTGCACGTGGTTGCCGGAGATCGAGGCGTACACCGAGCGGATCTCGCAGCCGGCCATCAGCTCGGCTTCTTCCACCGCGCGCTGGATCGACTGCACGGTCGATTCGATGTCCACCACCACGCCGCGCTTCAAACCGCGCGACTCGTGCGAGCCGATGCCGATCACTTCGATCGGGTTGCCCGGCGAATACTCGCCCACCAGCGCCACCACCTTGGAGGTGCCGATGTCCAGGCCAACGATCAGCGATTTGTCACCCTTGCGATTCATGTCCTTTCCTGCGTGCTTCTGGCCGGGGTCGCCGGCGCTTTCGCCGGCGTGGCCGGGGTACCCCAGCTCAGCGTGAAACCATTGGTGTAACGGAGGTCGGCGCGCTCGATCGGCGCGTCCTGACGGTTGAGCTGCGGCAGTACCTTGACGAAGCGCTGCATGCGCGAGCGCGCGTCGTCGCGGCCGACCACCACTTCGGTGCCGTTGCTCAGCACCAGCGACCAGCTGCCGCGTGCATCCATCGTCACCCGGCGCACATCGACGCCGGCCGGTGCGAACAATGCACGCGAGTCGCTGTACAGCTTCATCACTTCCTCGGTCTGGCTGTCCGGGCCATCCAGTTCGGGCAGCGCAAGGTCGGCCAGCTTCTTCGGCGTGGGGAACAGCTTGCCCTGCTCGGAAACCAGGCGGTCGTTGCCCCAGCGCGCGAACGGCTTGTGCTCGACCAGGGTTACTTCCAGCACATCCGGCCACTGCTTGCGTACCCGTGCGCTTTCCACCCACGGCAGCTTTTCCAGTGCGTCCTGGGCATCCTGCAGCTTGACCGCGAAGAACCCGGCGCGCGCATACGGCAGCAGCACCTGCTGCAGCTGTTCGGCCGGTACCCGCTTGAACTCGCCATGCACGCGCAGCTTCGCCAGCGGCCAGCGCTCGGCGCCGACCCAGCCATTGACCACGGCCACCACCGGCAGTGCAACCACCGACAGCGCCAACAGCCAGACGAAGATGCGCAGCACCGCGTTCATGCGTGCGAGGCCTCCAGGGTCTGTTCCAGCACGCGCCACACCAGCTCTTCGAAGCTGATGCCGGCCTGGCCTGCGGCCTTGGGCACCAGCGAATGGCTGGTCATGCCCGGCGCGGTATTCACTTCCAGCAGGAAGAAGCGGCCGCTGCTGCGGTCGCGCATCACGTCCACGCGGCCCCAACCACGGCAGCCAGCAGCGCGGAACGCGGCCAGCGCGATGCGGCGGATTTCCTCTTCGTCGCCACCGTCCAGGCCCGGGCACAGGTACTGGGTGTCCTCGGCGATGTACTTGGCGTTGTAGTCGTACCACTGGCCCTTGGGCACGATGCGGATCGACGGCAGCGCGACGTCGCCGAGAATGGCCACGGTCAGTTCGTCGCCGACCACCATCTGCTCCATCAGCAGCTGGCCGTCGTAGCGCGCAGCCAAGGCCACGGCCTCATCCAGGCCGGCGTCGTCGGTGACCCGGCTGATGCCCACGCTGGAGCCTTCGTTGGCCGGCTTCACCACCACCGGCAGGCCCAGCTCGGCCGCCAGTGCATGCACGTTCGATGCGTCGACCTTGCGGTATTGCGGGGTCGGCAGGCCCAGCGACAACCACACCTGCTTGGTACGGATCTTGTCCATGCTCAGCGCAGAGCCCAGCACGTCCGAGCCGGTGTACGGCACGCCGAAGGCGTCCATCAGGCCCTGCACGATGCCGTCCTCACCACCACCGTTGTGGCCGTGCAGGATGTTGAACACACGGTCGATGCCGCCGGCAGCCAGCGCCTTGGCCAGCGCCGGAATGCCGTCCACCGCGAACGCATCGACACCGCGCGACTGCAGTGCTTCCAGTACGTTGCGGCCGGAATCCAGCGACACCTCGCGTTCGCTGGAAGTGCCACCGAGCAGCACGGCGACGCGGCCGAATACAGCCGGGTCGGTCACGCGCAGCGGCGGGAAGGTCAGCGCGCTCACGCCTCGCCCTCCCCCTTGAAGCCTTCCACCGCGATGTGGGTAGCCACGGCGCCGATGTCGCCCGCCCCCATCATCAGCAGCAGGTCACCGTCCTGCAGCACGTCCGGCAGCACGCTGGCCAGCTCGGCGGCCTTGCCAACCACCACCGGTTCGCTGCGGCCGCGCGCGCGGATGGCGCGGGCCAGCGCATGCGAGTCGGCACCGGCAATCGGTTCCTCGCCAGCCGGGTAGACCTCGCTCAGCACCAGCGCATCGACGCTGGACAGCACTGCGGCGAACTTGTCGAACTGGTCGCGGGTTCGGCTGTAGCGGTGCGGCTGGAAGGCCACCACCAGGCGCTTGTCGGCCCAGCCACCACGGGCGGCGGCGAACACGGCTTCCAGCTCGCTCGGGTGATGACCGTAGTCATCGATGATGCGCACCTTGGCGCCACTGGCGGTGGTCACTTCGCCCAGATCGTTGAAGCGACGGCCGACACCGGCGAAGCCTTCCAGCGCACGCGCGATGGCGTCCGGGGCCACGCCCAGCTGCCAGCCCACTGCGGCGGCGGCCAGTGCGTTGAGTACGTTGTGCCTGCCCGGCAGTGCCAGTACCACTTCCTGGCTGGTGCCCTGCGGCAGGCGCAGGGTGAAGCGCATGCGCGACCCTTCCTGCACCACGTTCTCGGCGCGCACGTCGGCCTGCGGGCTCATGCCGTAGCTCATCACGTGGCGCGGGGTCCTGGCGGCCAGCGCAGCCACTTCCGGGTCGTCGATGCACAGCACCGCCAGGCCATAGAACGGCAGGCGCTGCAGGAACTCGGCAAACGCCGCCTGCACGCGGGCAAAGTCGTTGCCGTAGTTCTCCAGATGATCGGCATCGATGTTGGTGATGATCGACATCAACGGATTCAGGCGCAGGAAGCTGCCATCGCTTTCGTCGGCCTCGGCCACCAGCCACTGGCCACCACCCAGCTTGGCGTTGGCGCCGGCGGCCAGCAGCTGGCCACCAATCACGAACGTCGGGTCCAGGCCGCCTTCGCTCAATACCGCAGCGGTCAGGCTGGTGGTGGTGGTCTTGCCATGCGTACCGGCCACGGCGATGCCGCGACGGAAGCGCATCAGCTCGGCCAGCATGGCCGCACGCGGCATGATCGGAATGCGCTGGCTGCGCGCTTCCATCAGTTCCGGGTTGTCTTCGCGGATGGCGCTGGAGACCACCACGCAGTCGGTGCCCAGCACGTTGGCCGCCGAGTGGCCGCGCATGATGCGCGCACCCAGGCTGGCCAGGCGGCGGGTCGCCACGTTGTCGGCGTTGTCCGAGCCGGACACTTCATAGCCCAGCGTCAGCATCACTTCGGCGATACCGCTCATGCCGGTGCCGCCGATGCCGACGAAATGCACGCGCGGGAACGCGCGCACCAGGTCGTTGGTGTCGTGCAGGCGGCGGATCATGCGCGGCCTCGCGCAGGGCAGGCGCGGTGGCATGCCTTCTTCATACAGCTTCCTCGAGAATGATATCGGCGATGCGCTCGGCGGCATCGACCTTGGCCAGGGCACGCGCGGCTTGCGCCATCTGCATGCGGCGGGCGGGATTTTCGGACAGATCGCGCAGCAGTGCGGCAATGCCGTCGGCCAGCGTTCCGTCCTGCTTCAGCAAAACCGCCGCGCCGCGCTCGACCAGGTACTCCGCATTGCGGGTCTGGTGATCGTCGACGGCAGCGGGGAATGGCACCAGCACACTGCCGACACCGACCGCGCACAGCTCGGCCAGCGTGGACGCGCCGGAGCGGCATACGACCAGATCGGCCCAGGCAAACGCCTCGGCCATGTCGGCGATGAACGGGGTGATCTCCGCCTGCACGCCGGCCTTGGCATAGGCCTCGACCGCTTCGGCATGCATCTTCTCGCCGCTCTGGTGGCGCACCTGCACCGGCACTGTAGCGCCCAGCGCAGCGATGGCCTGCGGCACGCCGGTATTGAGCGCGCGTGCCCCCTGGCTGCCGCCCACCACCAGCACGCGCAGCGGACCCTGGCGGTCGGCGAAGCGCTGTTCCGGCGGTGCGATGGCGGCGATCTCCGCACGCACCGGGTTGCCGACAAACTCCTCGCCCTTGGCGAAGGTGCCCGGGAAGCCGGTCAGAAGACGGCGTGCATAGCGCGACAGGATGCGATTGGTCAGGCCCGGTGCGCGGTTCTGCTCATGCACGATCAGCGGCAGGCCATGCAGGCGCGTGGCCATGCCGCCGGGACCGGAGGCGAATCCACCGAAGGCCACCACCGCACGCGGCTGGCGCTTTCGGATGATCATGCCGGCCGCGCGCAACGCGCGCATCAGCCGCCACGGCGCGCCCAGCAGGGCCAGCTTGCCCTTGCCGCGCAGGCCGGTGATGGCCAGCGTGTCGATCGGAATGTCGTGCTGCGGCACCAGACGGGTTTCCATCGCACCGTCGGCGCCCATCCAGGTGACCGGCACGCCGCGCGCGCGCAGCACGCGGGCCACGGCCAGGCCGGGGAAGATGTGACCGCCGGTACCACCGGCCAGGATCATCACCGGGCGCACGTTGTCGGTGGCTGTGCTCATGACAGCCTCCCGAAGGTCGGTTCGATGCGCGACTGCAGGCGGCTGGTGCCACGCGCAGCGTTCGCTGCAGCGGCAGCCACCGGCTCGGCGCTCATCGGTACGCTGGCGGCCACCGGCGCGGCCGGCTCGTCGCTCGGCTCGGCAGCGGCGTCTTCGGTGCCGCCGATGCGCACGGCCTGGCGGCGCTCGGCGCGCTTGAGTTCATAGGACACGCGCAGCAGCAGGCCCATCGCCACGCAGGTCATCAGCACCGACGAGCCGCCGGAAGAGATCAGCGGCAGGGTCAGGCCCTTGGTCGGCAGGATGCCCAGGTTCACGCCGATCGAAACGAAGGTCTGCATGCTGATCCACAGGCCGATGCCGAAGGCGATGTAGCCGGAGAAGTGCCGCTTCATCTCCACGCAGCGCATGCCCAGCCAGAAGGTCCGGCCGACCAGCAGCGCGTACAGGGCCACGATCACGCAGGTGCCCAGGAAGCCGAATTCCTCGGCGGTGACCGAGAAGATGAAGTCGGTATGCGCTTCGGGCAGGTAGTACAGCTTCTGCACCGAGTTGCCCAGGCCGACGCCGGTCCACTCGCCACGGCCCACCGCCATCAGCGCGTTGGACAGCTGGTAGCCGTCGCCCTGCTGGTCGGCCCATGGGTCCAGGAAGGACGTGATGCGGCGCATGCGGTACGGCTCGATGATCGCCAGTGCGCTCATGCCGACCAGGCCGATGATCACCGGCATCGACATGCGCGGCATGTTCACCCCGCCCAGCACCAGCATGCCGGCGGTGATCGCCAGCAGCAGGGTGGACGAGCCGAAGTCCGGCTGCAGCAGCAGCAGCACCACCAGCGCCCCGGCCACGCCCAGCGGCTTGAGCATCGCCGGCCAGGTCGCGTTGACCTCGTCGCGGAAACGCACCAGGTAGCTGGACAGCCAGACGATGTAGAGCACTTTCACCGCTTCGACCGTCTGGAACTTGGAGATGCCCAGGTTGATCCAGCGGCGCGCACCGTTGACCGTGCTGCCCAGGCCCGGTGCGAACACCGCCAGCAGCAGCACGAAGCAGCCCAGCAGCAGCATCTGGTTGTACTGCTCGATGGACTTCAGTTCAGTGCGGGCGGCGATGACCGCCAGCACGATACCCACCGCCAGGAAGATCAGGTGGCGGTTGAGGTAGTAGAACGGACTGCTCATCAAGGCGATCGAGCTGGACGCCACCATCACTACGCCCACGCCGGTGAGCGCGATGATCGCGCCCAGCAGCCACTTGTCGTAGCTGCCTTCGATGGCTTCAAGGCGTGTTGCCTGGCGGGACAGGTCGTTCATCTCAGCGCACCTTCAACGTGGCCAGGCCGATCAGCACGAGCACGACGGAGATGATCCAGAAGCGCACGATCACGCGCGGCTCGGGCCAGCCCTTCAGTTCGAAATGGTGGTGGATCGGCGCCATGCGGAACACGCGCTTGCCGGTCAGCTTGAACGAGGCCACCTGGATCATCACCGACAGTGTTTCGATGACGAATACGCCGCCCATGATCACCAGCACCAGTTCCTGGCGGGTGATCACCGCGATCGTGCCCAGCACCGCGCCCAGCGCCAGCGCGCCGATGTCGCCCATGAAGACCATGGCCGGATAGGTGTTGAACCACAGGAAGCCGAGGCCCGCACCGGCGATGGCCGCGCAGATGATGACCAGCTCGCCGGCGCCTGGAATCTGCGGAATCTGCAGGTAGTTGGCGAACACCACGTTGCCCGAGGCATACGCGAACACGCCCAGCGCGCAGGCCACCAGCACGGTGGGCATGATGGCCAGGCCGTCCAGGCCGTCGGTCAGGTTCACCGCGTTGGAGAAGCCGACGATCCAGAAGTAGGCGATGGCCACGAAGCCGATGCCGGCCAGCGGCAACGCCACCGACTTGAACATCGGGATGTAGAAGGTCAGCGCCGCCGGCACGTCGGCCGTGTAGAACAGGAACAGGCCAGCAGCCAGTCCGAAGATCGACTGCAGCAGGTATTTCCAGCGCGACTTCAGGCCGTTCGGGTCGCGGCGGACGATCTTGATCCAGTCGTCATACCAGCCGATGGCGCCGAAGCACAGCATCACCGCCAGCACCAGCCACACGTAGCGGTTGCGCAGGTCGGCCCACATCAGCACCGACAGGGTGATGGTGAGCAGGATCAGCGAACCGCCCATGGTCGGCGTGCCGGCCTTGGAGAAATGGGTCTGCGGACCGTCCTTGCGGATCGGCTGGCCGCCCTTGAACTGGGCAAGCTTGCGGATCATCGCCGGGCCAAGCCACAGCGACAGGAACAGGGCCGTCAGCGCGGCAAGGATGGCGCGGAACGTCTGGTAGTTGAACAGCCCGAACAGGCTCTCCAACTGCTGCAACCATCGAGCCAGTTCATACAACATGCGGGGATTCCTCTCCTTGCGCCAGCAGCGCTTTGACGATCAGGTCCATGGCACTGCCACGGGAACCCTTGACCAGGCAGCGCACACCAGCGTGCAACTCGTCCTGCAGCGCCTGTGACAGCGCACCATGGGTATCGAAATGGCGTCCACCTTCACCGAAGGCGGCCGCAGCGGCGGCACTGAGCGGACCCAGTGCATACAGCCGCTTCAGGCCGGCGGCGCGTGCACGGATGCCGGCCTGCGCATGCAGGGCCTCGCCGTCCGGACCCAGCTCGCGCATGTCGCCCAGCACCAGCCAGCCCTCTTCCGGCGCGGCGGCCAGGGCGTCGATGGCCGCAGCCAGCGAACCGGGGTTGGCGTTGTAGCTGTCGTCCACCAGCACCGCGCCATTGCGCAGCTGATGGGCAATCTGGCGGCCCGGCACCGGCTGCGCTTCGGCCAGGCCGGTCGCGATCAGCGCCAGGTCGACACCGGCGGCCAGCGCCAGGCTGGCGGCGGCCAGCGCATTGCTGACGTTGTGGCGCCCCGGCAGGCCGAGCACCACGCGGGCTTCGCCGCTCGGTGCGACCAGGGTGAACTGGCTGCCCTGCGCGCCGGCGCGGATGTCGCGCGCGGTCACCTCGGCGGTATGTTCCAGGCCGTAGCGCAGCACGCGGCAACGCGGCGGGGTGCCGACGAAGTGCTGTTCGAACCAGCGGCCGTAGGCATCGTCCACATTGATCACCGCCACGCCATCGGCCGGCAGCGCTGCATAGATCGCGCCCTTGGTCACCGCCACGCCGAGCAGGCTGCCCATGCGTTCCAGGTGCGCCGGGGCAATGTTGTTGACCAGCGCATAGCGCGGGCGGGCGATGTCGGTCAGATAGGCGATATCGCCCGGCTTGCCGGCGCCCATCTCGTAGACGGCGTAGTCGGCATCTTCCGGCGCATCGATCACCGCCAGCGGCAGGCCGATCTCGTTGTTGCGGTTGCCCGGGTTGGCGTAGACCACCTTGTGGGCGTGCTGTGCCACCTGCTGCAGGATCGACAGCAGCAGGCTCTTCACGCTGGTCTTGCCGTTGCTGCCGGTGATCGCGAACACCTCGGTGCCGCGGTCGCGCTGCATGCCGGTGGCGATCTTCGCCAGTGCCAGTTCGCTGTCGGCCACCAGCACCTGTGGCAGTTCGATCGGCAGCAGGCGCTCGACCAGCAGTGCGCTGGCACCGCGCGCCTGCGCGTCGGCGGCAAAGTCATGGCCGTCGAAACGCTCGCCGCGCAGCGCCACATACAGGCTGCCCGGGCCGAGGCTGCGGGTGTCATTGCTGACCGCATCGATGGCCACGTCGTCGCCGTGGATCTCACCGCCGGCCCAGTGTGCGATCAGCGAAAGCAGGGTGCGCTTCATGCGGTGCCCTCCCCGGCCTGCGCCTCTAGTACACCGGCCTTGGCCGCCAGTGCAGCGGCGGCCACTTCGGTGTCGTCGAAGTCATGGCGCACGCCATTCACTTCCTGGTACGGCTCGTGGCCCTTGCCAGCGATCAGGATGATGTCACCGGCACCGGCACGCTTCACCGCCAGGCCGATCGCACGGGCGCGGCTACGCTGCACGGTCACGACGGAGGCATCGGTGAAGCCGGCCAGGATGTCGGCCACGATCACGTCGCCATCCTCGCCACGCGGGTTGTCGTCGGTGACGATGACCTGGTTGGCCAGACGCTCGGCGATGGCGGCCATCTGCGGGCGCTTGCCGGTATCACGCTCGCCGCCGCAACCGAACACGCAGAACAGCGTGCCCTGCAGGTGACCATGCAGGCTGTCCAGCGCCTGTTCCAGCGCATCCGGGGTGTGTGCGTAGTCGACCACCACGGTCGGCAGGCCGCCTTCGCCGCCCAGGCGGTTCATGCGGCCACGGATCGGCTGCAGCGCCGACAGTACTTCGGCGATGCGCGGCAGCGGCTGGCCCTGCGCGTGCAGGGTGCCGGCCACCGCCAGCAGGTTGTCCACGTTGAAGCGGCCCAGCAGCGGCGACTGCACCGCCGCGCGCTGGCCGTCGATGACCAGTTCGAAGGCAATGCCACGGCCATCCAGCTGCAGCGCCTCGGCGCGCACGCTGGCGTCGGTGGCACCGCGCGAGCTCAGGCCGATCGGCTGCACGCCCGCCGGCAGGCCGGCGAACAGCTGGCGGCCGAACGCGTCGTCCAGATTGATCACCGCGGCCTTCAGGCCCGGACGGTGGAACAGCCGCGCCTTGGCCGCGCCGTAGCTGGCCATGTCGCCGTGGTAGTCCAGATGGTCGCGGGTGAGATTGGTGAACACCGCCACGTCGTAGTGCACGGCATCCACGCGACCCTGGTCCAGCGCATGCGAGCTGACTTCCATCGCCACCGCGCGCGCACCGGCGTCGCGCAGCTGCGCCAGCAGCGCATGCATCTGCAGCACCAGCGGCGTGGTGAAGCCGGTCGGTTCGACCGCACCATAAAGTCCGGCGCCCAGCGTGCCGATACTGCCACTGGGCATACCGAGCAGGTGCCAGGCCTGGGCCAGCAGCTGCACGGTGGAGGTCTTGCCGTTGGTGCCGGTGACACCGACCATCGCCATCGCCCGCGACGGCGCGCCATGGAACTGGTCGGCCATCGCACCCATGCGTGCGCGCAGACCCTGCACAGCGATCGCATCGGCCGGTGCCGGCAGTTCGGCGGGCGCCGGCGGTTCAAACAGGATGACGCTGGCACCGGCGGCGCGGGCCTGCTCGACAAAGCCCAGGCCATGCGCGCCGAAACCGGCGATGGCGACGAAGGCATTGCCGGGACGCACGGCGCGGCTGTCCAGCACCAGGCCGGTCAGAACGGGGTCGTGCCCTGCAAGGGCAACGTCCGGAAGCAACTGCGAAAGCAACATCGAAGGACTCATTGCGTGCCTCCCGTAGTGGGCGGCGTCTGGGCGTGCGCGCTCGGCAGCGCAGCATCGAATTCAGCGGCGGCATCCACCGGCAGCGCGGTCTCGGCCGGAGGCGCAGGCAGGATCGAGGCCGAGTGGCCGACCTTGCCGGACTGCTGTGCGGCCAGCCACGACTG
Organism: Stenotrophomonas sp. YJH_SMC_133; assembly: GCF_059370655.1. Classification (NCBI taxonomy): domain Bacteria; kingdom Pseudomonadati; phylum Pseudomonadota; class Gammaproteobacteria; order Lysobacterales; family Lysobacteraceae; genus Stenotrophomonas; species Stenotrophomonas sp. YJH_SMC_133. Next base: position 149,784 of record NZ_JCAFTW010000011.1, read on the forward strand.
CAGGTCGTCCAATGGCACGTCCATCAGGCGCAGGGTGCCTTCCATCACGTTGTGATAGACCGGCGCCGACACCAGGCCGCCGTAGAACTTGCCGGCCTGCGGATCGTTGATGACGATGACGGTGGCGAAGCGCGGGTTGGTGGCGGGCACCACGCCGGCGAACAGCGCGTTGTAATGACCCCGCTCGTAACCACCCGGACCGGCCTTGCGCGCGGTACCGGTCTTGCCGGCCACGCGGTAGCCCAGCACCGCCGCCTGCTTGGCGCCGCCCTGGGTGACCACGGTTTCCATCATCGCCACCACCTGCCTGGCGACGTTTTCGTCGATGATCTGCTGGCCTTCATTGCGCTGGCCCTTGACGAAGGTCGGCGCGATCAGACGACCGCCGTTGGCCAGTGCCGAATAGGCGGTAGCGATCTGCAGCGGCGTCACGTTCAGGCCGTAGCCGTAGGACATCGTGGTCTTGGTGGTACCCGACCAGCGCGCCGGGCGCAGCACCACGCCGCCGGATTCACCGGGGAAACCGCTGTGCGGTACCGAGCCATAACCAAAGCGGCGCACGCCGTCGTAGAACACCTGGTCCGGCATCTTCGCCGCGACCTTGGCCGCACCCACGTTCGAACTGCGGGTGATCACGCCGGTCACGTTCAGCACGCCGTTGTTGCGCGGCACGTCACGGATGGTGAAGCGACCCAGGGTCATGTAGCCCGGATTGGTGTCGATGATGGTGTCCTTGGTCACCGCACCGGCCTGCAGCGCGGTAGCGATGGTCAACGGCTTCATCGTCGAACCCGGCTCGACCAGATCGGTCACCGCACGGTTGCGGCGCGCATCGGGCAGCGCGCCGGTCAGCGAATTCGGGTTGTAGGTCGGCAGGTTGACCATGGCCAGGATCTCGCCGGTGGTCACGTCCATGATCACCATCGAACCGCCCGCTGCCTTGTTGGCCACCAGCGCGTTGCGCAGTTCCTTGAACGCCAGGTACTGGATGCGGCGATCGATGCTGAGGGTCAGGTCCTTGCCCGGCTCGGCGGCGCGCAGCAGATCGCTCTCGACGGTCTCGCCCTTGCGGTTGCGGATCACCCGCTTCGCGCCGGCCTTGCCGCGCAGCCATTCGTCGAACGCCAGCTCCAGGCCTTCCTGGCCGCGGTCGTCGATGTTGGTGAAGCCCAGCACGTGCGCCATCGCTTCACCCTGCGGGTAGAAGCGGCGGAACTCGCGCTGCGCGGCCACGCCCGGAATCTTCAGCGCGACCACCTTCTCTGCCTCGTCCGGATTGATCCGGCGACGCAGGTACATGAATTCCTTGTCCGACTTCTGCGACAGGCGGCTGCTCAGCTCGTCCACCGACATGCCGACCGCCTGGGCCAGCTCCGGGATGCGCTCGGGCGAACGCAGCAGGTCCTGCGGGTTGACCCAGATCGAGGCGACCGGCGTGGACACCGCCAGCGGCTCGCCGTTGCGGTCGGTGATCATGCCGCGCGAGGTCTTGATCGGCAGCTCGCGCAGGTAGCGGGCCTCGCCCTGGCGCTGGTAGAAGTCGCTGTTGATGATCTGCACGTAGGCGGCGCGGCCGACCAGCGACACCGAACACAGGCCGAGCGCCAGCGCGACCCAGCGCAGGCGCTGGCGCAGGTTGAAGGCGTTGCGCGGGCGGTTGCGGCCAGTCTTGCTCATGGCCGCACCACCACGATGTCCCCGGCTTCGGGGAACTTCATGCCGAGCTTTTCGCGGGCGATGCGATCGACACGGTTGGCTTCGGCCAGGGTCGCCTGCTCCAGCTGCAGGCGGCCGAATTCGAGGTTGATGTCATCGCGCTTGCGTTCGGCGCGCGACAGCTCGATGAACGTCTGCCGGTGACGGTGACGCACGAACACGACGCCGATCGCCGAGGCCACGGTCGAGGCCAACAGGATGATCAGCAGCAGCCGGCTCATGCGTCGGCCTCCCGCTTCTGCGCCACGCGCAGCACGGCGCTGCGCGCACGCGGGTTGGCGGCCAGTTCCTCGTCGGTCGCCTTGATGGCACCGCCGATCAGGTCCAGCGTCGGCACGAACGCCACCGCCTCAGGCAGGCGGCGGTTGGCCGGCGGCGCCTTGGCCAGGCGGTTCATGTACTGCTTGACGATGCGGTCTTCCAGCGAATGGAAGCTGATCACCGCCAGCCGGCCACCGGGCTTGAGCCGTTCCACGGCCGCATCGAGCCCGGCTTCCAGATCGGCCAGCTCGCGGTTGATGTGGATGCGGATGGCCTGGAAGCTGCGCGTGGCCGGGTGGATCTTGTCTTTCCCACGCGGCATCACCGAGGCGATCAGCTCGGCCAGTTCGGCGGTGCGGGAGAAGGGCTGCTTCTCACGGCGGGCCACGATGGCACGGGCGATGCGGCGGCTCTGGCGTTCTTCGCCATAGGTCCACAGCACGTCGGCAATTTCGCGCTCTTCCACGCGGTTGATCCACTGCGCGGCGCTTTCACCGCTGTCCGGGTCCATGCGCATGTCCAGCGGGCCGTCCTTGCCGAAGCTGAAGCCACGTTCGGCCACGTCCAGCTGCGGCGACGACACGCCCAGGTCGAACAGCACGCCGTCCAGGCCTTCGGCCGTCGCATCCCACTGCAGCAGCTGGGCGAAGCTGCCACGGAAGATGGACACGCGCGGGTCCGGCGCGAAATCGCGCTCGGCAACGGCGATGGCTTCCGGATCCTTGTCCATGACCAGCAGGCGCCCCTCGGGACCGAGCTGGGTGAGCACGCCACGTGCATGACCGCCACGACCGAACGTGCCATCCAGATAACGTCCGTTTTCGATCACCCTCAGGCCTTCAAGGACCTGGGTGTACAGGACCGGCAGGTGCACCGCCGGCGACTGCGACACCGGAAGGTGACCGGTCTGCGCTTCTGGGCGCATCCGGGCACCCCGGCTCACAACTTCAGGTCGAGCAACCCATCACCCAGATCCTCGTCAGACAACGTCTGCTGGATCAGGGCCCGATGCGCCTGCTCGCTCCACAATTCGAACTTGTCGCCCATACCGAGCAATACCGCCTTCTTCTCAATGCCCACCGCACCGCGGTGGCTGGCGGGGATGCTGATGCGACCGTTGCCGTCCAGTTCCAGATGGGCGGCCGAGCCGACCAGCTTCTGCTGCAACAGGCGCACGACGCGCTGGGTGTTGGGCTTGGACATGACGTCGTCGCGGACCCGCTCCCATTCCGACTCTGCATACAGCCACAGGCAGCCGGCTTCGAACGGGTTGTAGGTCAGCACGAGACGGTTGTTGCTGGCGCGCGCGACGAGGTCGCGGTAAGCGGTGGGAACCGCCATGCGCCCTTTATCGTCAACTGTGATGGCCGTCTCGCCCTGGAACACGACGCGTGCACCTATCCTTCGCCCGGTGAAACATTGAACCACGAAAACCCACAAAACACCCGGATTTCCCTCTGATGCCCACCTTAGCAGCGGCCGAAGGGTTGTCAACAACTTTTCAGCGGGGAAATCGCCAGCCGCATCAATGGCTTGCAACAACCTTTAGAGAATTGTTCAAGGCTTATCCACAAGTTGCTGATCCGTCTCAATTTTTGAGATTGAACGGAAGTTCAGGGCTGTGGACAAGGCGTGAAACATCGCCCGCGCATTCATCCGGAACCGGCCGGAAACGCCGCCGGACTGCGCAAACGATGCACAATGAGGCCATGTGCCTGCTCGCTCTTGGCTGGATGCACCACCCGCGCTGGCGGCTGGTGATGACCGGCAACCGTGATGAGTTCCACGCCCGCCCGACCGCGGCGCTGGCCCCCTGGCAGGATGAGACCTCCGTCATCGGAGGGCGCGACCTGCGCTCCGGCGGTGGCTGGGCCGCCGTCGGCGCCGGCGGCCGCATGGCCGTGGTCACCAATGTCCGTGATCCGCTGGCCGCACAGACCGGCCCGTCCCGGGGAGCACTGGTGGCCGACTTCCTGCGCGGCCGCGACCCCGCCGCCGTGCATATCGACCGGCTGGCCACCGTGGCGGGCGCGTATGCGCCCTTCAACCTGCTGCTGGCCGATGGCGACAGCCTGGAGTACCTGGGCAACCACCCCGCCGAGCGTCAGAGCCTGGGCCCGGGTGTGCATGGCATGTCCAACGGCGCGCTGGACGCGCCCTGGCCGAAGACCCGACGGCTGATGGCTGCGCTTTCCGCGTGGCTGCAGGAAGACGGGGTCAGATCCCCTTCCCAAGGGGAAAGGGATCTGACCCCGCTCTGGAACGCCCTCGCCGACGAACACCGCCCGGCCGACAGCGACCTGCCCGACACCGGCATCGGCCTGGAACGCGAGCGCTGGCTGAGCCCGGCCTTCATCCGCGGCGACGATTACGGCACCCGCGCCAGCACCGTGCTGCTGATCGATGCCGATGGCCACGGCGAGATCCACGAGCGCCGCTTCGGCCCACAGGGCGTCGCACTTGGCCAGAGCCAGGTCGATTTCTGACCCTGTACCTGTTTTCTGTGTCTATAAATGTCTGCACACACGCCACACGATGACCCGGCGCGGTCCTGCCGCGCGCCCCACCGATCCACAGGGAGTCATCGATGCGCCGTGTTCTTGTACTTGCCGCCACCCACCTGCTCGCCCTCGGCCTGGGCTTCGGCCTGGGCATCTACCTGCTGCCGATCCTGATCGCCCCCGACGACCCGCCGGTCGCACAGGTGCAGGCCGCCATGGCCGAAGCCCGCTACCACACCACCTTCCGTCGCCACCTCAAGGGCAGCGACGCGGTGCACTGGGCCGAAGGCAAGGTCAGCGTCAGCCCGCGCCAGGTCGCCTTCGACGGCAAGATGGGCCCGGGACCGGATTACAAGGTCTACCTGGTCCGCGACTTCGTCGACAACAAGGCCGATTTCCTGAAGACCAAGGCGCAGGCCCAGCGCATCGGCGAGGTAAAGACCTTCAACCGCTTCCTGGTGGACGTGCCCGAAAGCATCAACGTGGACGACTACACCACCGTAGTGGTGTGGTGCGAACGGTTCGAGCAGTTCATTTCCGCTGGGCAGTACCGCTGATCAAAAAGGGGCCGGCTCCCTTTCCTGCGGAAAGGGAGCCGGCCCCGTAATGCTGGCGCACCGACGCCACGCATGGGCGCCGGTAGATCCCCCACGCATGGCATCAGTAGATCCACGCCATGCGTGGATGGAAGAAAGAGGCGGAGCCGGCCGATAAGCCGGGTTCTGTCGTGGACAGTCATTCCTCTAGGCGTTACGTCACCGCAACGCTCAAGCAACCTACCCGGATCCAACGCGGGCCGCGCCAAAGGATCCCTATTTGGTCTTGCTCCAGGTGGGGTTTGCCGTGCCGGTCTGTTGCCAGACTCGCGGTGCGCTCTTACCGCACCATTTCACCCTTACCGGCCTTCCGAAGAAGACGTAGGCGGTATCTTTCTGTTGCACTTTCCGTCGGCTTGCGCCGCCCAGGCGTTACCTGGCACCTTGCCCTATGGAGCCCGGACTTTCCTCGGCACCCCCGAAGGGATGACGCGACTGTCTGGCCGGCTCCGCCAGCGCATATTCTAGCGCACGCACGTCCTTCCTGCCGTGCCGATCGCGGCGTCCGGTTCATCCATCCACGCATGGCGTGGATCTACCGATGTCGCTGCCCTGGTGGGTGCAGATTCCGATCTGGTGGGTGCGGACCTTGGTCCGCACGATCCATCAACTCCCGTACAACGCCTTGCGCGGTGCACCGGTCAACTCGGCGGCGAGCTTGGCGGCGGTCGACGGCGGCAGGTGCTCGCTCAGCTTCGCGTAGACGCGGCGACCATGCGCCAGCTGCGCTTCCTCGTCGTCACCAGCACCCTGCACCATCACCACGAACTCGCCCTTGCGCTGGTTCTCGTCGGCTTCCACCTTGGCCAGCAGTCCCGCCAGATCACCATCGAGCACGGTCTCGAACAGCTTGGTCAGCTCGCGTGCCAGCACTGCCGGGCGCTCGCCGCCGAAGATCGCCGCCATGTCGGCCAGCGATTCGGCGATGCGGTGCGAGGATTCGTAGAACACCATCGTGCGCACTTCGCCGGCCAGCGCCTGCAGGCGGTCGCGACGGCCACTGGCCTTGGCCGGCAGGAAGCCCTCGAAACTGAAGCGGTCGCTGGGCAGGCCCGCCACGCTCAGCGCGGCAATGGCGGCGCAGGCACCGGGAATCGGGCTGACCTTGATGCCGGCCGCACGGGCAGCACGCACCAGGCGGAAGCCGGGGTCGCTGACCAGCGGGGTGCCCGCATCGCTGACCAGCGCCAGCGATTCGCCCGCCTGCAGGCGCGAGACCAGGCGTTGCGACAGGGCCTCTTCATTGTGTTCGTGCAGGGCCACCAGCGGCTGCTGGATGCCGAAATGGGACAGCAGCTGGCCGCTGCGGCGGGTGTCCTCGGCACAGATGGCCGCCACCGAGCGCAGCACCTCCTGCGCGCGCGGGCTCAGATCGGCCAGGTTGCCGATCGGGGTGGCGACGACGTACAGGGTTGGGACACTCATTTCAGCGGTACTCACGGGGCAAGGGTAGAATCGTAGCGTGTACCCGGCCAAGGCCGCTGCCCTCATCGCATGGACCCGATCATGAACAAGCCCGCCGCACGGATCTCCGCCCTGTCGTTGTCGCTGATGCTGCTGGCCGGCTGTGCCACCACCAGCCTGACCAGCGCGCCCGAATCGCCGGCCCAGAGCCAGGCGCTGGCGCTGATCGAACAGGGCAAACCGCGCGACGCCGCCCTGCAATTGGAAGCGCTGGCCGCAACCCTGAAAGGTGGCGCCCGCAGCAACGCCCTAGCCGATGCCGCCTGGGCCTGGCACCTGGCCGGCGACAGCGCTCGCGCGCGCAGCCTGCTGGGCCAGCTCACCGCCCGCCAGCTGACCGGCGCCAGCCTGCAGCGCTACCAGCTGACCGGCGCCGAGCTGGCACTGGCCGACAAGCAGCCGGCGCAGGCGCTGGCACTGCTGAAGGACAGCGGCGACAACGTACTGCCGGCCCTGCGCACGCGCTGGTACGTGGCACGCGCGAATGCCCTGCAAGGCACCGGCGACAGCTTCGGCGCCGCCGCCGAGCGCGCCCGCGCGCACGCCAGCCTGACCGGCAGCGCCCGCAGCGAAAACCAGGCCGCCATTGCCGGCCTGCTCGGCACGCTCGACGACGCTACCCTGCGCAGCCGTGCCGCCGCCCTGCCGGCCAACGACCCGCTGTACAACTTCGCTGGCCGTGCGCTGATCGCACGCGGCCTGCCGCTGCCGCGCCCGTTCGACCGCGACGGCGCCGCCCAGTTCGATACCAGCAAGCGCCCGCCGGCGATGAGCGACGGTTACCGCCCGCCGGCCAAGCTGGCCGTGCTGCTGCCGCTCAGCGGCCGCCTGGCCACCGCCGCGCAGCCGGTGCGCGATGGCCTGCTCGCCGCCTACTACGGCGAGACCCGCCGCCGCCCGGACATCAACTTCATCGACACCGCCGGTACCCCGGCCGGTGCGCTGGCCGCATATGACAAGGCCGTCGCCTCCGGTGCCGACTTCGTGGTCGGTCCGCTGGGCCGCGACGAAGTGGACGCGGTGTACGGCCGCCAGCAGCTGCAGGTGCCGGTGCTGGCACTGAACCGTGGCAAGGACGCGCCGCCGGCCGGCAGCGCCGGTTTCTCGCTGGCGCCGGAAGACGACGGCATCGTCGCCGCCGAATACCTGCGTGGCCGCGAGCGCGGCAAGGCGCTGGTGATCAACAGCGCCGACGATACCGGTCGCCGTGCCGCCGCCGCCTTCGCCCAGCGCTTCGCCCAGCGCGGCGGCCAGGTGGTGGCCACGGTCGGCGTCAGCGATGCGGTTGGCGATGTCGGTGCGCAGGTGCGCAATGCCGGCCAGGTCGATGCCGTGTTCCTCGCCGTGCGCGCCCCGCAGGCTCGCCTGCTGGCGCCGCAGCTGGCGCTGGCCGGTGCCGGTGGCGCCACCCGCGTCGGCACCTCGCAGCTGACCGTCGGCAGCGGCAAGATGGAAGAAGACGTGGCGCTGGACGGCATCGTCTACCCGAACGAAGCCTGGAACGTGCGCAGCGTGTCGGGCCTGCCGTCGGCCAGCCAGGTCGCCAGCACCCTGCCCAGCGCACGCGGTGCGGCCGGCCGCCTGTTCGCCTTCGGCGCCGATGCCTGGAAGATCACCGCCTACCTGGACAAGCTGTCCAACGAAGGTGGCCTGGACGGTGCCACCGGCACCCTGTTCCTGGACAGCAACGGCAACATCCTGCGCCAGCCGGCCTGGTCCACCTTCAATGGCGGCCGGCCGATGCCGATCGTCGGTGGTCGCTGAGCGCAGCCAACGGGGCTCGGCGGTGGAAGCCGCCGCCGAGCAGCATCTGCAACGGGCCGGACTGCAGCCGCGTGCGCGCAACGTGCGTTATCGTGGCGGTGAGCTGGACCTGGTGATGGACGACGCCGGCACCGTGGTGTTCGTGGAGGTGCGCTACCGCGCGCGATCTGATTTCGGTGGCGGCGCGGCCTCGGTGGATGTGCGCAAGTGTCGGCGCCTGGCACATGCCGCATTGTTGTACCTGCAGGACCATCCCGCGCTGGCCGATGCGCCGTGCCGCTTTGATGTGGTGGAAGCTACGGGCGAGCCGCCGCAGTTGCAGTGGCTGCGCGATGCGTTCCGGTTGGATGATTGCTGATGGCTACCGTTTGCTTTGGTAGAGGCCGACCTTGGTCGGCGCTTCTGTGCCAACCAAGGTTGGCAGCTACCAGAGCGCAGCCTGGCCGGCACGACCATGGTGCGTGACTGATGCCTTCGATCATCACCCATGCCGCTGTGCCTCTGGCGCTGTGGTGCGCCGCGGATCGTGGCCGCATTCCGGCATGGCTGCTGGCCGCCGGTGTGGTCGCCGCGATGCTGCCCGATGCCGATGTACTGGCCTTTGCCCTGCATATTCCCTATGCCGATGCGTTCGGCCATCGCGGTGCCAGCCATTCGTTGTTGTTTGCCGGGGTGTTGGCCGCATTGGCGGCGTTGTGGTCTGCATTGTGCCAACCCAGGTTGGCACCTACCAAGGCGCGGCCAACGGTGGCATCGACCATGCAAGCCACCGTGTTCGTCTTCATCTGCGCGGCCAGCCATCCCCTGCTCGACGCCATGACCTCCGGCGGCCTTGGCGTTGCCCTGGCCTGGCCGTGGAGCGAACAGCGCTTCTTCGCCCCGTGGCGGCCGATCCGCGTTTCACCGTTTGCCCCGCAGTTCTTCAGCGCGCGCGGCATCGCTACCCTGCTCTCTGAACTGCGCTGGGTCTGGCTGCCGCTGGCCGGCGCCGTTGTTGCCTGGAAACTGATCCAACCCGCTCCTGCTGCCCCACGAGATCTGTCATGAGTACTGCCCTGCCCGCCGCATTGATTGCCGAACTGTCTGCCCTGCTGGGCGCGGAGGGCTGGCGCATGGATGACAACGCGCTGGAGGCGAACGCGCAGGACAACTCGTGGCGCCACCAGCGCCCCGCTGCCGTCGCGCTGCCCGCCAGCGTCGAACAGGTGCAGGCACTGGTGCGTGCCTGTCGCGTGCATGGCGTAGCGCTGGTCGCGCGCGGCGCCGGCACCGGCACCACCGGTGCAGCCGTGCCGTTGCCGGGCAGCATCGTGTTGTCGTTCACCCGCATGGACCGCATCGTGGAGATCCGTGCCGGTGATCGCTGCGCCGTGGTGCAGCCCGGCGTGCTCAATGGAACGCTGCAGCAGGCGCTGGCGCCACATGGCCTGTTCTGGGCACCGGACCCATCCAGCGCGGAGATCTGCAGCGTGGGTGGCAACCTGGCCTGCAACGCCGGTGGCCCGCGCGCGGTGAAGTACGGCACCAGCCGCGACAACGTACTCGGCCTGGTCGCCGTCACCGGCACCGGCGAGGTGATCCGCTGCGGTGGTGCCTACACCAAGGATTCCACCGGCTACGACCTCACCCACCTGCTGGTGGGCAGCGAAGGCACGCTGGCGCTGATCGTGGAAGCCACCCTCAAGCTCACTCCGCTGCCGGTCAGCCAGGCCGGGCTGCGCGTGTTGTACCGCGATGCGGATGCCGCCGCAGCCGCCGTGTCGCGGTTGATGTCGCAGCCGGTGGTACCCACCCGCCTGGAATTCATGGACGCACGCAGCCTGGAGCTGCTGCGGCTCAATGGCGCCGATGTTCCGGAGGCCGGTGCGATGCTGCTGGTCGAGGCCGATGGTGACCACGACACCCTGCCCTATCTGTTGCAGGCATTGGCCAGCGCCGCCGAAGGCGACGGCATGATCGAGCTGGACGTGGCGATGGAAGGCCGCGCGCGCGACCAGCTGTGGGCGGCGCGCAAGGCGCTGTCGCCGGCACTGCGGACGGTCGCGCCCGGCAAGATCAATGAAGACGTGGTGGTGCCAGTGTCGCGCATTCCGGAACTGGTGGCCGGTGTACAGGCATTGGCGCGCGACTACACGCTGACCATCGTCACCTTCGGTCACGCTGGCAACGGCAACCTGCACGTCAACATTCTTTACCACCCGGACGACGCCGACGAGAACGCACGCGCGCATGCCGCACTGCCGAAGATCTTCGAACTGACGCTGTCACTGGGCGGCACGCTGTCCGGCGAGCATGGCATTGGTTTGGCCAAGCGCGATTTCATGGCCCAGGCGTTCAGCCCGGCCACGCTGGCGACGATGCGCGCGATCAAGGCCGCGCTGGACCCGGACGGCATCCTCAATCCAGGCAAGGTGCTGCCGCTGGCATAGGCCGCGTGCACTCCTTTAGGGCCGAGCCCATGCTCGGCTGCTCGTCGACCCGGTCCCGATCAAGCCCGCGCTGCGCGTGGCAAGCCGAGCGTGGGCTCGGCTCTACAAGGACTTGTCGCTTGCACTATCGATCAGCGTCTGCCGGAAGCTGGGCAGCAGCACGCGGTTGCCATGCCCACTCAGGTGATCATTGTCGAAGAACAGCGGTTCACCCTCTTCCACCGCCGAGCAGGTCTGCGGCCCGCACAGCAACGGTAGCGGGTCCCACACCGTGAGCCATGGATAGCGCGCCGCCAGCTCGGCCAGCAACGCCATCTGCGGCGCGCGCAGCCTTTCCAGATCGGCACGCGGCATGCTCAGGCCACCGGCACAGGCAGGATTGCGGCGGTTGAACCAATCCGAACAACGGTAGGCCCCGGCCTTGAACAACGGCAGCGGTGCATCCACAACCACGTGCACGGCCAGCTCCTGCAAACGCCCAAGAACACGATCAGCCTCGTCACGCGCGGCCTGTGCATGGGCCGGGGTGCGCTCGTCCAACAGCTGTTGATAGATCTGTTGTGCATCCTGGCGCTGCCAATCGAACCCACGCAGCTCCGGCATGCGCAATGCTGCCAGCAGCACGATGTCACCCGGACGCGCCTCACGCTCGATATTCGACAATGCGTTTTCAATGAAGTCCCGACAGTCGGCCGGGCTGGCCCGCAGTAGATTGACGAAGCTGCAACCACCGCGGTCATCCTGGCGCATCTCCATGCCGGTCTGGCGCGCGACCATGCTGGTCATGGTGCGGTAGGCCGCCGCATGCGAATCCCCCACCACGAACAGGCGCCGCCCTTCGAGCGCCGGCGCGCTCACCGGCTCCAGCGACCGCCATGCGGGATAGCGACGCGCCTGCCATGCGTAGCCATCGCGGGTAACGCTGAGCGAGATCTGCTCGTGGTATTCCACCGTAGCCCACGCGCCTGCGCCGCATAGCGCGACCACTGGCAGCCCCATCGCCAGCACCTTGGCCGGTGCCAGCCGCAGCAGCGGCGCCGCACTGCGCAGCGGGCGCTCGATGAAGTGGTAGGACGCGGCCGACACCGCCAGCAGCAGTACCGGATACAGCCACAGCGCAGCACCGTGCAGGCCGCAGGTCCAGCGCAGCAGCACCAGCAGCGGCCAATGCCACAGGTACAGCGAATAGGACAGCCTGCCCAGATACGCCAGCGGCGCGCACCCCAATGCGCGGCCGATGCGCGATGTACCCGGCGCCGACACACTCGCCAGCAGCATCAACGTGCCAGCCACGGTAGCCAGCACGCCCGGAACCGGCATCGCCAGCTGCGGTGCAATCACCACGCCTGCACCCAGCAGCGCCAGACCGGCCACGGCAACCGCATCCCCGTTCTGGCCCGGCGTGCGCGTGCGCATCCACTGGTACAGCAGCGCGCCCGCGGCCAACTCCCAGAACCGTGCGGGCAGCAGATAGAACGCCGCCGCCGGTGCCGTTTGCGCCTGCCAGCCTGCCCACGCCAGCGACAGCAGGGTCAACACCGGCAACAGCCAACGCGACCATGGCCAGCGCTCACGCCCACGCAACCACACGAAGAACAGCAGCGGGAAGACCAGGTAGAACTGCTCCTCCACGCCCAGCGTCCAGGTGTGCAGGAAAGGGTTCAGTTCCACGCCGGGTGAGAAGTAATCGTCCTGCTGACCCGCCAGCACGATGTTGCTGAAGCCGATCAGCGCGGCCCAGCCGGTCTGGTCGAACTGCTCGTTGCGCCACGCGCGGGGAATGAACAGCGCCGACAGCACAAAGGTCGCCATCAGCATCACCAGCAGCGCCGGCAACAAGCGCAGCACGCGGCGCCGGTAGAAATCAAGCAGCATTGCGCCCAGCGACGCATTGGCGCGCGAGGCCAGCGACTGGCTGATCACGAAGCCGGACACCACGAAGAACAGATCCACGCCGGTGAAACCGCCGGGCAACCACGCCGCATTGGTGTGGAAGACCACGACGGCCAGCACCGCCAATGCACGCAGGCCATCGATGGCGGCGTTGTGGGAACGTTCGGGAGGGGACATGCGCGTGGTCAGTAGCGAGCGATCCGGCAGCATCGCCACCGGCTGCACAGTCACTCAATGGACAATCACGACAGATGGGGCCTTCGTTCAGATACAGTCAAGACTTCGATCCTGCCATCTGCTTCTCCGCGCGGTGTACCCCAGTCGACTGACGACCATTCCCCCCCTCGCCGGCACATCGGCAAGGCGAGATAGGTCGTCATTGCCGTACGCGCACGTCATCCGGCATGGAGGTGAAGCATCCATTCGCAATGGCAAGCTCATTGGAACCTGAGTTCTTCCCCATGCAGCGACTGGATGAAGACTACTGGTAGGTTGCTGTGATGGTGATCTCGGTCTGCACCGAGCCCGCGTTGATACCACTGGTGGAGGGCAGGTAGTAGCCCGCACGCAGCGTGTAGCTGGCCGTCGCTCCAGTCACTATGACAGGAATGTCCTTGTCTCCCTTCTTCAGAGGTGTCGATCCGCTCGCGCCTGCCAGCAGCACAATGGAAAGGCCCTTGGCGGGCTCGCTCGTCGCCGTGTTTTTCCACCGCAGGGCATCGCCCTCCGCAGCGGTCCCATCAAAGGAAAGCAGTGCCTTGGTGACGCCGATGCATCCGGTGAAATTCAGATTGCTGGTCTTGAGATTGTTGTTGCCCACATTGAGTGCATCGGCCTTGACGCTGTCGAGCGTGATGGCGGGGGTGGCCAGCGCACAGGTACCCGGCAACACTCGGCCACTGATGGAAAGTGTCTGGCTGCTGGCCGGCGATGCGGCCATCAGCAATGCAAGCATGGCCGGCAGATGACGGTACTGATCGATCATGGAGATTCTCCTGGAGCAAGCGAAGATTGAATGTCAGGACCTGGAATCGCGGTCTCTACCCGCAACCCGGCGTCGCCCATTGGCGTGCACAGCGCCTGGGTCCAGGACAGGCCATAGGCGTCAGGCTTGGCGGGCATGCGGTACAGCAGTCGACAGCGGCTGGGGCCATCGGCATCGACGATCAATGCTCCTTCATCCTGGGCACCGCGCAGATGAATCACGCCCCCCTGCCCAACGGCTCCGCGCGGCGTGCCGTTCTCCTCCTGCACGCGCGCGGCAAACGGCAACGGCTGCCCAAGCGCGTCCGTCGCATCGATGAACAAGGAGCGCTCGCGTCGCACTTCGAACGGAACACGTACGATGCTGCCCGCTGTCGGCGCGATGCGCCGGGAGGTCTGTAGGAGTTCCACTTCCAGCGGCAAACCGGACGGGTCAAGATCAATGCGGTTCCAGCGGTAAGGGCTGATGTGCGGCAGCAGCGCATAACCACGGCGATCAACACGGAGATCAGCACCGGCTCCGATGCGGGCGCCGTGCGCGCCGGGCGCCTGCACCAGCGCAAATCCCTCTCCCACTGGCTGCCCCAGGGTGATCCCACCACGGTGCAAGGCGATGCTGCCAGCGGCCCCCAGCGTGTGACTGCTGAAATGCCCGGCTCGGGTGAAGCCCGCGCTGAGATGTGCGTAGCGGCCTTGATAATCGGCGAATGCAGTGCTGCTGCGTACCCCGCCCGCCCGCTGCTCTCCAGACAGTGAATAGTTGAGCGCGCGACGCTCTCCCACCGCACCTGTCAGGCTCAGCTGGGCCTGGCCTCCACCGTCAGAGCGACCCACGCGGGTGCTGGTCCGCTGCGTGCTGCCGTGGGATCCCAAGGGCAGACTGACCGTGAGGTCGTAGCGGGTGTCCTGACGACCGTTTCCCTGCCGGAAACGCATGACGGATACGCCGTAGTTGACCTTCCCCGCAACGGTATTGAAGCTCAGCTGCAGATCATTCTGGCGCTGCGTGCTGTCCCAGTACGCGACGTGGCCGCCGTCGAGATGCAGGCTGCTGCGCTCCCCGATCCTCTGTGAGAAGTTCAGCTGGTAGCGCTGGCGCGCACGTCCCACTGGATGCCACTCGTCCGGGCGGGCCGTTGCCAGATCGTGCAGCGTGAGGAAGCCCCGGGTGCTGTAACGATACGCCGCAAGCCCGAAGTTGGTGCCACTTTCTGCCAGGTAGCGCTGATAGTTCACCCGGTAGCTGTTGCCGATCAGGGGCCGCCCGTCCGCCTGGCGGGCGCGCGAATGGGTGACGTCCATGCCCAGCGCGCCGACAGGAGTGTTGACCGCCACCCCCAGCAGGCCGGCACCGTATCCTTCAGCCAGCTGCAATCCCCCGAGAGCTGTCAGTCGATTGTTCAGTCCATGCGCATGGGTGGCCTCGGCGAAGCCCAGCCGCTGCAGGACGTGACGGCCTCTTAGTGCACCGGCGGTCACGCTTGAGCGGGACGTACCCGCGCGCAGCGCCTGTGGCACCGCCGAGAAGCTGACGGTGAACTGCTGCTGCCGGCCATCGGCTTCCACTACGATCACCTGCAGGTCACCACCAAAGTTGGTGGGATACAGATCGTCTATCGCGAACGGCCCTGGAGCGACGTTTACTTCATGGATGACAACACCGTCCTGCTCGATGCGCACCACTGCACTGCTGTCGGCAATGCCACGTACCACCGGTGCATATCCGCGCAGTGAATCAGGCAGCATCCGTTCATCACTGGCGATACGCACCCCCGTGAACGGCACACTGTCAAACAGCTGCCCACTGGTGTTGCCCTCACCCAGCAACAGCTGGCTGTTCCACCCGGGAATGTCACGCTGGGCGTAACTGTTGATGGTGGTACGGCGCACCTGCCCCCGCGCATGGTTGAAGGCGGTGCGATGGCGGAAGCGCCAGCTCCCGATGTTCGCACCCATGCGCAGGCCGAGGTGGCTGCGATCGACGCCTGCACTACGGCCATGGCTGGCGCTGTAGTCCACGAACAGGGCGTTGATGCCTGGATCACGTAGCTCAACCGGCACCAGGCCTCGTGCCGCCCTCGCCTGTGCAGCCTGCGGCACGGAGATCAGCAGCTGCAGCGTGCCGCTGTCGAATGTCACTGTTGCCCCCGCGATCACGGACGGCAGGTCGATACAACCCGTTGCCCGCTCCAGCGCCATTCGATAGGTGGCCTGCAGTTCCAGCTCCCGCAGCAGATCCGCAGACAGGCAGGCACCCGCCCGGTCAGGGTCGTCGCCCGCTACGAAGGTGATGTCGCGTGTCTGCAGGTACTGGCCGTTGACCAGCACATCAACGCGGTAGTCGCCTGCGGGCATGGGGTTGCCGCGCACATAGCGACGCATATCGATGGTTCGCCCACCCACGAGGAAGCCGTCACTGAATTCAAGGCCCGTTTCGGTCTCCGCGTGGGCAGGTAACGCCAGTCCCGACAGAGCGAATGCCATGGCCGATGCAAGCCGTGAAGCACACAGACCTGGACGCGGCGTAGTGGAAGGGATCATGCCCGCATTCCATTCATGCGCGACGCACCTCAGTAGTAATCTGCCAGCAACGTTGCTTCACCACGTATCGATCCGGTGCGCAGCGTCCCGGTCGTGCGCAGGTAGCGCGCACTGAATGGAACCGGCAGGGTACTGCCTGATGCGGCGCCATGGGTCCAGGGGGCTTTCATCCGCACAGGATTCCCTCCACTGAGGATCTGCACTGCCACACCATTGGCGGTACTGCCCGGCGCCGCCTTCAGCGTGTTTGACGTGCTGGCAGGATCGTGAACGTCCACCAGCTCCAGAACCAGTCGGCGCCCGGAGGCGGCACAGCTGACGCGCACATTGAACGACTTCTCGCCCGCGCTGCCGTTGCGCTGCAGGGTTACCGCGTCCACCGGATCCAGGTCGACGTTCTGCGGAGTGACCGCGCAGGTCTGGGCACGAAAGCGGAAACCAAGGTTGAAACGATGGAACCCACCCGTGCCGCCAGACGTCGTGCGCAGGGAGCCCGCAGGCCGGCGGGCCACGTCGTGCATTGGTCCGCCCCGTGAGAACGCGATGACCTGCACGGTGACGTTCTTTCTTGCTCCATTCAGCGAGTACCGGCTCGGAACACCGTCGCGCAGCGGAACGCCACCTTCCTCGACCTCCTCGATCGGGCATTCGGGATCGGATATTTCGCAGCCACCATAGCTGTAGCTGAAGGCCAACAAGGGCGAGGTGGAATCCATTTCGTAGGCGGCAATCGCGCGGCTCCCCCAGGGCACGTCGCGAACGTACTTCATTCCGGTCAGCTGAAGCAGCTCCTCCATCTGCGTTTCACCTGCGTCGCAGACCAGGGTCAGCATTCCAGAATGGAAGCCCAGAGTGATATCGGCACGGTCGGTAAAGGCGACGTCGAAAACGTGATCGAGCTGTGCGTCGCCCCCCGGTGCGCGGCAGGTCGCGCTCGCACTGAAAGCAACCGTCGCTCCCAACAGGGCGAGGCAGCCAGCGTATGCAGGACAGAGCGACATCATTGGCATCTACTGGGGCAAAGGCGGGGACACGCACCGTACGCGCTTGCCGAGCCATCGCCCATGCAGAAAGTTGCAATTGCCGCAATGACGGGCTTTTGCAACATTCTTCATATCGTTGGGGACTACACCCGGACAGACTCCCGCCAACCCACGACATCGCTGTCGTGCAGGATTCCATTGCAGAGAGAACAGTCCATGCCCCTTCAAACGCAACTGCTGTGCGGGGCCTTCCTGGCCCTGACGATTCCCTCCCTGGCCCACGCCGAGCGCCTGGAAATCACCGGATCGCTGGAAACGTCCACCTGTACGGTCGGCACGACCGGTGGCGCGATCACCGTGCCGATGGGCAAGGTTGATCTTGTCTCGGTGAACGCGGCAACACGTGCAGGCCAGAAGAACTTCACCATCAACCTTGACTGCAGCGGCTCCGGTGCCGCGCAGAAGGTTGGCGTCCGCTTCGGTGGTACGCAGCATGACAGCACCGGCAATCTCGCACTGACAGCGGCCTCGACAGCACGCAACGTCGGGGTTGCGCTGTATGACGCGGACGACAATCACCAGCGCATCGGTGATGACCCGACGCGGTGGCTGACGATTGCCGCCGGTGGCAGTGGACAGCTGACGTATAGCGCCTGGTACGCATCGCCCTCACAGAATGCGCAGGCCGGGCAGGCCAACGCATCCGGTGACTTCGTCGTTCTCTACGACTGACTTCCGTGGCAGCCTGGCCGGATGCGCCAGGCTGTCGTCGTCCAGCGAGGCGCCGCATGAAATTCTCATTCCTTTCGGGGCTGTCCGCGTTGCTGGCTGCCCTATTCGCCCTTCCCGGCCAGGCCGCCGTGACACTGCAGGGAACCCGCATCGTGCACGAT
Source organism: Stenotrophomonas sp. YJH_SMC_133 (assembly GCF_059370655.1). NCBI lineage: Bacteria > Pseudomonadati > Pseudomonadota > Gammaproteobacteria > Lysobacterales > Lysobacteraceae > Stenotrophomonas > Stenotrophomonas sp. YJH_SMC_133. The sequence continues at coordinate 167,809 of NZ_JCAFTW010000011.1, forward strand.
GCCGCCAAGGGCCGCGATGTCACAGTGAAAGCGAGCAACGTCGGCGAGCAGCCTGCCATGACCCAGGTCTGGATCGACGATGGCGACAGCCACGCACGACCGGAAGATGTACGCACGCCCTTCCGGCTGACGCCGGCCGAACCGCGCCTGCTGCTGTCACAGCATGCCCAGGCATTTCGCATCACCTATGCACCGCGCCCCTCGGATCCGCCGGTGCCCATGGATCGCGAGTCGGTGTTCTACTTCAATCTGCTGGACATACCGCCCAAGCCTTCCGGAACTGCAGACCGCAACCTGCTTCAGTTCGCAGTGCGCACGCGGGTGAAGCTGTTCCATCGCCCGGCAGGGCTGCCGGGCAATGCGCGCGATGCAGCAGCTGCCCTGCTGTGGTCCGGCGATGGCGATGGCCTGCAGGTGCGTAACCCAAGCGCGTACCACGTGTCGCTGAGTTCGTTGACGCTTGCCGACGGCCGCAGCGTCGAGGTGGACATGATCGCGCCGGGAGCACAGGTACGCTATGCACTGCCGGATGGCGCAGTCATCCCAGCGTCAGTGTCATTCACATGGCTGGATGACTACGGCACACCTCGCGATTCGGAAGCCCGCGTTGAGCGGTAGACCCGTGTCGCTGATGCAGAGCCGAGCTTGCGCCCACCTTTCATGTATTGCGTAGAAGCAGCCGAGCATGACTCGGCTCTACAGGATACGAATCGTGTGCAGACCTTTGCCGGTCACGCGAAGTGCTGGTAGCCGCCGTCGGCGGCTTCGCCATCCACGTGCACGCCTTGCCCTTCGGCAATGCGGCCGATGCGGGTGAGCGGCAGGTCCAGCGATTCGGCCAGGTAGTGCAGTGCGTCGCGCTGGTCGGCGGCGGCGGTGAAGCACAGTTCGTAGTCGTCGCCACCGCGCAGTGCGCAGTCGCGTGCATCGTCGCGGCCGAGCAGCTCACGCAGCGCGTGCGAGATCGGCAGCGAATCGGCATCCACATGCGCGGCCACGTTGCTGCGTGCGGCGATGTGGCCCAGGTCGGCCAGCAGGCCGTCTGACACGTCCACCGCCGCATGCGCGAACGCACGCAGGCGCAGGCCGAGGGTGACGCGCGGCGTCGGCCGCAGCAGGCGCAGACGCAGGCTCTCGTAGTCGGCCAGCAACGTGGCGGTGGCCAGGTTCAGCGCGCCCTGCTGCCACAGGCGCAGCGCACCGGCGGCATCGCCCAGCGTGCCACTGACCCAGATGTCGTCGCCCACCTGCGCGCGGTCGCGGCGCAATGCCTGGCCACGGCCGACCTGTCCCATCGCAGTAACCGACAGCGACAGCGGGCCACGCGTGGTATCGCCACCAATCAGTGCAATGTCATGCTGGTCGGCGAGGGCGAAGAAGCCATCGGCGAAGGCCTCGATCCAGTCTTCAGAGGCTTCCGGCAGGGACAGCGCCAGCGTGCACCACGCCGGGCGCGCGCCCATCGCGGCGAGGTCCGACAGGTTGACCGCCAAGGTCTTCCAGCCAATGTCGAAGGCCCGGGTTTCCACCGGGAAATGCACACCGCTGTTGAGCGTGTCGGCGGTGACCACCAGCTGTTCGTTGGCCCGCGGCTGCAGCAGCGCAGCGTCATCGCCGATGCCGAGCAGGATGTCGTCGCGCTCGAGGGTGCGGGCGCGGATACGGTCTATGAGGGCGAATTCGGCCAGGGACATGGGGCGTTCCGGCGGGTTGCATGGATGGGCGGCGGGCGCGGATGCCGACCAGGTGAACCGGCTGGGGGGGGGTAGAGTCGACTGTCAGTCGACTGCTCTCCGGTCCGACACTACGACTGCTGATCGAAAGGCAGTCGACTGACAGTCGACTCTACCGAAGCAGATTCCCGCGCCGTTCAATGAACGATGCGGGACGCAGCGGGTCAGTGACCCGATTCGACCTTGCGCCATTCCACGGCGGCACGATCCAGCACGCCGTTGACGTAGGTGTGGCCATGTTCGGAACCAAAGCGCTTGGCCGATTCGATGGCTTCGTTGATCACCACGCGGTACGGCACGTCCAGGCGATAACGCAGCTCGTAGCCGGCCAGGCGCAGCACCGCGCGCTCGATCGCGTCCACTTCCTCGATGCCACGGTCCAGGTACGGGCCGAGGGCTTCGTCAATATCACGACGGTTGTCGAGCACACCGTGCAGCAGCGCCTCGAAATACGCCAGGTCGGCGATTTCACGGGCCTGCTCGTGGGCGAACTGGGCGATCAGCGACTGGGCGTTGCCGCCAGAGATCTGCCAGGCGTAGATGGCCTGCACGGCGCGACGGCGTGCGCGCGAGCGCAGCACCGGGTCGACGCCATCGCGGCGGACGGGTTTACCGGAGGGCTTGCCCTGGGTGTTCTTGTTCATGGCAGCTGCTCCAGAAGGTTGACCATTTCCAATGCGGCGAGTGCGACTTCCTCGCCCTTGTTGCCGTGGCTGCCGCCTGCGCGGGCCTCGGCGTCTTCAACGCGTTCCACCGCCAGCACGCCGTTCAGCACCGGCACGCCGAAGTCCAGCTGCACGCGCATCAGGCCTTCGGCGCAGCGGTCGGCCACGTGTTCGTAGTGGCGGGTGTCGCCACGGATCACGCAGCCCAGGGTGAGGATGGCGGCGTGTTCATGGGCGGCGGCCAGGCGCGCGGCCACCAGCGGCAGCTCCCAGGCACCCGGCACGCGGATCACGTCGATGTTGGCTTCGGCGATGCCGTTGCCGGCCAGGCTCTGGCGGGCGCCGGCGACCAGCGTATCGGTGATGCGGGCGTTCCAGCGGCTGGCCAGGATGGCGAAGCGCGCCGATTCGGGAGTGCGAAGATCGCCTTCGTAGTGGCTCATATGCGGCTTGGGGGATTCGATTAAGGGGTAATTCTAGCGTGGATGGGCCCCAGGGCGCCCGTGGGTAGTGCCGGCCGCTGGCCGGCAACCCGGGGAACATGGTTGCCGGCCAGCGGCCGGCACTACCGATCCCACGTGCGGTGGAGCTTACGGGGTGACCGTCTCCACCACTTCCAGGCCGTAGCCGGCCAGGCCGATCTGTCGGCGCGGGGTGCCCAGCACGCGCAGCTTGCCCAGGCCCAGGTCGGACAGGATCTGCGCGCCGGCACCGTTGCGGCGCCACTGGCTCACGTCCTTGTCCTTGCCCGGCACCACCGGCGCCGGCTGCTGGCGCAGGCGGGCGAGCAGGGCCTCGCCATCGCGCGGGGCCTGCAGCACCACCATCACGCCAGCGCCTTCGGCATCGATCGCGCGCAGGGCATCGGTGGCAGCCACGCCGAAATCGTCACGGCGCCAGTGCAGCAGGTCGGCCAGCGGGTTTTCCACCTGCACGCGCACCAGGGTCGGGGTATCGGCATCCGGCGTGCCGCGGACCAGCGCGAAATGCAGGTCGTGGGCGATGCGGTCGCGATAGGTGACCAGCTTGAAGCGGCCGAATTCGGTGTCGATCTCGCGCTCGTCCACGCGTTCAACGGTCTTTTCGGTGGCCAGGCGGTAGGCGATCAGATCGGCGATGGAGCCCATCTTCAGCCCGTGCTCGCGCGCGAACACTTCCAGTTCCGGGCGGCGCGCCATGCTGCCGTCCGGGTTCAGGATCTCCACCAGCACGCCGGCCGGCTCCAGCCCAGCCAGCATGGCCATGTCCACCGCGGCTTCGGTGTGGCCGGCGCGGGTCAGCACGCCGCCCGGCTGGGCAATCAGCGGGAAGATGTGGCCCGGCTGGTGCAGGTCCGACGGCTTGGCGTTGGGCTTCACCGCGGTACGGATGGTATGGGCGCGGTCGTGTGCCGAAATGCCGGTGGTGACGCCCTCGGCGGCCTCGATGCTGACCGTGAAGTTGGTCTGGAACTGCGCGGTATTGGCCTGCACCATCGGCGCCAGGCCCAGATCGGCGGCGCGGGTACGGTTCAGCGGCAGGCACACCAGGCCACGCCCGTGGGTGACCATGAAGTTGATGTCGCTGGCCTTGACCAGCTCGGCGGCCATGATCAGGTCGCCTTCGTTCTCGCGGTCCTCGTCATCGACGATGACCACCATGCGGCCCAGGCGGATGTCTTCCAGGATTTCCGGAATAGGGGCGAAATTCATGCTGCATCTCCTTGCGGGTGCTGACCGTTGGCCGGCACGCTGATCAGGCGCTCGACATAGCGGGCGACCAGATCGATTTCAAGATTGACCGCGCTGCCCACGCCAGCGGCGGAGAACGCGGTGTTGGCCACGGTGTGCGGGATGAGGGCGACTTCGAAGCCTTCATCGTCCACTTCGTTGACGGTCAGGCTGACCCCATCCACGCAGATCGAGCCCTTCTTGGCGATGTAGCGGCGCAGCGAGGCCGGCGCGGCGAAGCGCCAGCGCTGGGCACGCGCGTCTTCGTGGATGGACAGCACCTGGCCGAGACCATCGACGTGGCCGCTGACCAGATGGCCGCCGAGACGATCGGTCGGGCGCATGGCGCGTTCGAGGTTGATGACCGCACCCTCGCCGAGCTGGCCCAGCGTGGTCAGGCCCAGGGTCTCGGTGGAGGCATCGGCCTGGAAGCTGCTGGCGTCGAATGCGATGACGGTGAGGCAGACACCGTTGATGGCGATGCTCTCGCCCATCTGCACGTTGTCGAACGGCAGATTCCCGACATTGAAGGTGAAGCGGACATCGCCGCCGATGGGTTCGCGAGCGGCCAGACGGCCGACGCCTTCGATGATTCCAGTAAACAAGAAACGTTCTCCGCAGGATGTGAGCGAAAAACGCCGCAAGGCAAACAGGCGCACGCAGGGCATTCGCCCTGTGGCACCGTCTTCTTTCATCCGGACTATGACCGTCGGCTCCGGCATTGGACCGGATCTGCTGACCCCCGGCCGTGGGCCGGGGCGCTCGCGGGCTCGTGCTTGCGCACCTACCGCCGGTGGGGAATTGCACCCCGCCCTGAAGACGTTTGTGTACCGGCGAACCGGCCTGGCCAGTGTACCAGCCCGGGCTGAACGGGGTCGGATGCCACAGCTGTGACGGCCGTCGCTCGCAATTTGTAAAACTTTCATTAAAATCCTGCCCTGGACGACATGATGTCGCCACGGGCAGCCGCAAGGGCAGGCCCGCCAATGGACTGAAATTCACAGGAATTCCCATGCGCAAGATCCTGATCGTGGCCGCCCTGCTGGCCGCCGCCCCGTTCACTGCGTCGGCCGACGCCCTGAGCTACACCTACGTTGAAGGTGGCTGGACGCAGGTCAAGGTTGACGACAACGCACTGGACGACCCGAAGGTCGACGGCGGCTACCTGCGTGGTTCGGTCGCGCTGGCCGAACAGGTCTACGTGTTCGGCGGCTGGTCGCGTACCAGCAAGACCCGCCATTACGGCGAAGATTCGCTGAAGCTGGAACTCAACCAGCCGGAGCTGGGCATTGGTTACCACATGCCGTGGTCCGATCGCGTGGACTTCACCGCCGATGCCGCCTGGGTGCGTCAGAACGCCGAATCGACCCTGCGCTATGACGGCGTGCGTTACCACGGCAAGGACCACACCAACCTGGGCCGCGTCACCATGGGTATCCGCGGCAAGCCGTCGCGCATGACCGAAGCCTGGGCCAAGGCCGGCTACATGGATGGCGGCAACAACTTCAAGGGCACCTGGGTTGGCACGGTCGGCGGCCAAATCAACTTCACCAGGACCTGGGGTCTGGTGGGCGAGATCTCCGGCTACCGCGACGTCACCCAGTACTCGGTTGGCGTGCGCGCCAGCTTCTGATCCAACGATCGCTTCTCGTCGAGCGATCGAACGGGCCCCGCAAGGGGCCCGTTTTTTTGGCCGGTGTGCAGCCACCATGTGACCGCTGGTCGCCATCGAAAGTACTGCTGGATGCGCTAGGCTTGCGCGCCTCTGGAAAAGGAAAACACCGTCATGAAGACCTTCACCCGTACCCTGCTGGCCAGCGCCCTGCTGTGCGCCCCGCTGATGGCCGGCGCCGCATCGGCCCAGCTGACCCCCGAGCAGGCCTTCGACCTGTACGCGCGCACCCTGCTGGAAGACGACGCGGCTGCTACCCGCACGCTCAACGATGCGCTGAAACCCGCCTTTGAAGGCCAGGACGCGGTGACCCCGACCCCGGGCGCACTGGCCAAGGCCCTGGCCGAACCGTGGCAGACCGTGCTGGCCAGCGCCGGTGACAAGACCGGCGCTGCGGCCACTGAAGCGCTGTACGCCAAGGCCCTGCGCGATTCAAAGTGCCGCGCGACCAAGAGCGTGGTCGAAGACAACGAATACGTTGAAGACCAGAAGCTGGCGCGCATCAGCTTCAGCTGCCAGGTGCCCGACCTGGGCAAGGTGCGCCCGCTGTTCGCCGCCAGCCTGGCCGCCGATGCCAGCCCGGCCTCGCGCAAGCAGTTCACCGATGCCTATACCCAGGCACTGCAGAGTGGCGCGCGCGTGCCGGTCAGCGGCACCTTCACCCTGTACCCGGCCAAGGACAATGGCTACTGGTACAGCGGCAACTTCGATGATCTGGTAGGCACCGTGGCCGGTGCACTGGCACCGTTCGAAGACTGGATGCAGGACGTGCAGGCCGCCAGCGCACCGAAGGTGACCGGCGTACCGGGCTGCGACCTGCTGCTGCAGCAGCACCGCGCCTGCGTGGCGAAGATCGCGCCGGACCAGATCAGCGGCGTGGATGCGATGGCCGAGGAACTGAAAACAAAGGCGCAGGTGCAGTCGGCCGAAGCGATGACGCAGGAGTGCAAGGCACTGCGCCCGATCGCCGAGATGATGTGGACCGACGAGTGCAGGTGAGGGCGCAGGGGCCGAACGCAGCCGCATTGGCGATATCCGGCTCGACCCCGGCCGCAGGTTCGGACGAGTTGCATGGACAGGCCTGGGGGCGGGGGGCATTCTCCCCCGCCCCGTCCCGATGGAATCACCGTGCACCGCCCTCTTCTCTGCCTGCTTGCCCTGGGCATGCACCTGCCTTTGGCAACTGCCCGCGACAGAACCCCGGAAGACGTCGTTTCCCAGCATCTGCAGGCCATGCATGAACGCAACGACTTCGCACTGCAGATGCTTGTCCAGAAGCAGCAGGCCGACCGGACCGGTGCAACCAGTGATCTCTTCAATGCTCCGCCCATGGCGGAGTTGCTGGCGACCTGGACGAGGAACATCGAGCGCCATGTCGATCCGATCGACGGCGTGGATTCGCCACATCTTGTCTGGGCGCTGCAGGTTCTGGCCAACAGCCGATGCAAGCCCTACCGAAGCGAGGCATGGCACAGTCTGACCGAAGGCATGCAGGTTGCCGACGTGCACTTCAGCTGCCGCGTGGGCGATGTCGAGCGTCTTCGGTACCTGTCCGAGGCTACGGTCTTCGATGGCGGTGAGCAGAGCGAGCAGCGCTTCTGGAGAGCCTATATCGAGACGTTGCGCGACGGCCCCTTCCACGAGATCGTTGGCACCACGCGCGTGGTATCGACCACTCGCGAACCCGCCTGGCACAGCGAGAAGTCGAGGCATCCGAATGAAGACTTCCCCTCCGGCCGCGTCGAACATGACATATACGTGGTTCTGACCGAAGCACTGATCGCACAGCCGCGCCACCTGGACCGCGCGGGCACGCGTGACGCCATCGCACAGATGACAGGCATCGTCGAGTGTGACGACCTGCTGCAACAGCATCGCCGCTGCATGGCACGCATTGCGCCGCAGGAACTGAAGGGGGTGAGTGACCTGGCCACTACCCTGAGCAAGCGGCGACAGCAGATTCCCGAGGCGGAGCTGCTGCAGCAATGCATGGCCTTGCGGCCCGCAATGCAGGCACTCTGGACGCATGAGTGCCACTAGGCCGCGAACAGCCGAACGCACTTTCAGAACCGTTGCATGGCCCATTGCGGTGTGCATGGTCAATGCTGTTGCTCTCTTCCACCGGGGCAACCGCATGAAACATCGTACAGGGTCGACCACGGTCATGCTGCTGGCGCTGATGGTGTGTGGGCAGGCCGAAGCGCACAGGCCCAAGACCTTCATCATCCGCCCATCGGTTGCCTTCGAGTCGAACCAGCTACGCGACAGGGACATCGATGCACAGCTGAGCGAAGACGACGACTGCCGTGCATTCCTGATATACCACGATGAATGTGCGCCGACGGTATTGCCGGACGAGTACGACGACGGCATCAGCCGGCGCAGGCTGCGGTCGAAGTCAACGCAACTGACGGGGGAAGCGCTCGGTGCCTACTGCCGGGACCTGCACATGCTGTGGAAGCAGCAATGGGCAGAGCAGTGCCCCGCCGACGAGGACGAGGGCACCTGACGACACAGGAGATGCCGTCATTCCCTCACGGGCGCAACAACAGTCTGATGTCCTCGCCCACCTGGCGCTGGTCAACCACACGCAGGCGGCGCTGCTGGTCCATTGCATCGATGCCGAGGCCGGCCAGCAGCGGGCGTCCGTTATCGCCCAGCAACGTGGGGGCCTGGTACAGCAGCAGCTCGTCCACCCAGCCGCCGCGCAGCAGCGCACCGGCCAGCGTCGCGCCGGCTTCTGTATGCACTTCGTTGATGCCGCGCTCGGCCAGCAGCGCCAGCACCGCGCCCAGGTCCAGCCGCCCTTCAACGCAGGGCACGCTGGCGAATTCGGCGTCGGCCGCATCCGGTGCACTCACCGCTGCATCGTGCAGGTACAGCGTCGGTGCCCCACCCTCGCGCACACGGCTGCACTCCAGTGAGCGCAGGCGCGAATCCAGCACCACGCGCAGTGGCGGCATCACCTCGGTATCGGCCAGGCGCGCGGTCAGCATCGGGTCGTCGGCCAGCACGGTATCGGCGCCGGTCAGGATCGCACCTGCGCGCGCGCGCCAGTGCTGCACGTCTTCGCGCGCGGCCGGGCCGGTGATCCACTTGGAGCTGCCATCGGCCATCGCGGTGCGACCGTCGACGCTGGCCGCCAGCTTCACCCGCAGCCACGGCCGGTTGCGCTCCACGCGCGATAGGAAGCCCTTGTTGAGCTCACGCGCCTGCGTCGCCATCAGTCCTTCGGCAACCTCGATGCCGGCATTGCGCAGCAGATCGAAGCCACCACCATCGACCTTCGGGAACGGATCGCGCATCGCGGCAACGACGCGCGACACGCCCGCTTCGATCAAGGCCAGCGCGCACGGCGGTGTGCGCCCGTAGTGCGCACAAGGCTCCAGGGTGACGTAGGCGGTGGCACCACGCGCCTCGCTTCCGGCCTCGCGCAGGGCGAACACTTCAGCATGCGGACCGCCGGCGCGCTGATGCCAGCCCTGCCCGACCACGCGTTCGCCGTGGGCGATGACGCAACCGACCATTGGGTTGGGGCGGGTGGTATAGGCAGCACGCTCGGCCAGGCGCAGTGCGTTGGCCATGTGCAGGTGGTCGAGGACGGAGAACGGGATGCTCATGCCACCATGGTACCGCCGCTGGCGTAGATCCATGCCATCAGTGCCAACCAAGGTTGGCACCCACCAAGGCAGAAGCGGTCAGCCCTTCTTCTTCTTGGTCAGGGCAATCACGTCGCCCAGCAGCTGCAGCTGTTCGGTACTGGACGGCAGGTCACGTTCCAGCTTCTCGATCTCCTCGCGGAAATCGGCAACGTCCTCGAAGCTGCGATAGACCGAAGCAAACCGCACATAGCCGACATGATCGAGCTTGCGCAGTTCGTTCATGACGAACTCGCCGACCTTGATCGAAGGCACTTCACGCTCGCCGCTGATGCGCAGCTGGTGAACCACCGCCCGCACCGCCGCTTCGATCTTGTCTTCGGCCACCGCACGCTTCTGCAGTGCGCGGTCGAAACCAGCGCGGACCTTGCGCTGGTCGAAGGCTTCGCGGGTGCCATCGCTCTTGATGATCGCCGGCAGCTTCAGTTCAACCGTTTCCATGGTGCTGAAGCGCTCGCCGCAGGCTTCGCATTCACGCCGACGGCGGATCGTCGCGCCGTCTTCGGAGACGCGCGAGTCGATGACCCGGGTATCGGCATGTTGGCAGAAGGGGCAATGCATGGAACGCCTGGCTCAGGGGGCAACCTAGATGCCACGGTCATGGCAGCGTCGCAAAGGTACCTGAGAAAGGGTCCAGCAGCAAATGCTGCCTGCGCGAAAGCCGGAATGGGCGCCTGATGCGCTCTTGGGCCGCCACTCAGCCGGCCGGGCCGGACGCCGGAGTATTCCCGCCCCAGCGCAACCACAACAGGTGCGCGGCCAGCACCAGCAGCAGTGGGCCAAACCCGAGAAAGCCCAAGGTCGAGATCTCCCCTTCCTTGAAGGTGAAATACAGCGTGGCGGCGACGACACCCAGCGCGGCCAGTATTCCCAGCACCAGGCCAATCCATGCGACCACCGGCGCCTGATGCAGGCCTGCGCGACCACGCCACAGGAAGAGGCCGCTCAGCCACATCCAGGACAGCAGGCCGAGCACTCCGGCCGATGACCAGAGCAGCAACAGCGAGTGCTCATCGCCAGTCAGATACTTGCCATCCAGCACGACCATCAACCCCAATACTGCCCCGGTGCCTCCTGCCGCCGCGGTGGGCAGGCCCACCAGCAGGCCTGCTATCCCCATCCATCGTTTGTGCTGCTGCTCATCCATGCGTTCCATTCCCTTTGATTGGCCGCGTCAGGCGCGGCGCTTGAGCCACACCAGCATGGCGGCCGGTACCAGCATCGACGGCCCCAGCAGCAGTAGTTCCAACGCGGCGCCCCCCTGCTGGAAGCCGAACCATGCGGTCATCCAGAGAACCGGCAGCGCTGCCAGCCCACCGGCCAGCAGCAGCCACCACCAGATCGCGCGCACCTGCAGGCCGGCCCGGCCCTGCAGCAGGTAGCCGGCGCTGAGCCACAGCCAGGCCAGGCAACCCGCCACGCCGGCCAGGCCCCACAGCAGTGGCACCAGATCGGGGGAGCGGTTGCCGCCGAAGGATTGCACGCCAACAACCAGGAACATCACCGCGACCGCGCCGCCCATCGCCAGGCCGGGCAGGCCGAGCAGTACCGCCAACGCGGCATACAGGTACTTGAGGCGGCGCTCATCCATGCGCGGTTACTCCGATGCCCGCGCTCGTACGGGCGGCACATCCACGGTATCGGCACGCGCACGCAGCAACATCAGCATGCCGGTGGGCACCAGCAGCGACGGCCCTGCGAAGAGACCGCTCACCACCGCCGGGCCCAACCCGGAGAAGGTATATATCGCCAATCCCAGCAACGGCAGGCCCGCCAGCACGCCCATGCCCAGCAACCACCACCAGCGTGGCGAGGCCGTGCGCAGGCCCTGCAGTCCATCACGCAACCAGATGACGCTGAGCGCGACCCAGGCCACCAGGCCGGCAAGCGCGGCCGTTCCCCAGACGCACATGACGGCAGCGAACCACAGCTTGTCAGCATCCAGCGAGACCAGGCCGATCACCCCCATGACCAGGGCGATGCAGGCACCGACGCCGCCCGCGAAAAGGCTGGGCAGGCCGAACAGCGCGGCCAGCACCACGTACAGATACTTGAGGCGGCGCTCATCCATGCGCGGTTGCTCCAATACCGGGGTCAGAGCCCTTCCCTGCGGGAAGGGATCCGACCCCTGTTTCGATCAGCCGTAGACCGGGTACTTGCGGCACTGCGCGCTGACGGCGTCGCGCACGCGGGCGATGACAGCGTCGTCGTTCGGTGCATCAAGCACGTCGGCGATCCAGTTGGCCAGGTCCACGCAGTCCTGTTCGACGTAGCCACGGGTGGTCACCGCCGGGGTGCCCAGGCGCAGGCCCGAGGTCACGAACGGCGAGCGCGGGTCGTTCGGCACCGAGTTCTTGTTGACGGTGATGTGGGCCTTGCCCAGCGCGGCCTCCGCGTCCTTGCCGGACACGTCCTTGCCGATCATGTCGACCAGCATCAGGTGGTTCTGGGTACCACCGGAGACGATCTTGTAGCCGCGCGCGATCAGCGTGTTGGCCATCGCCTGGGCGTTCTTCACCACCTGCTGCTGATAGGCCTTGAAGCCCGGTTCCAGCGCTTCCTTGAAGGCCACGGCCTTGCCGGCGATGACGTGCATCAGCGGACCACCCTGGATGCCCGGGAACACGATCGACTGCAGCTTCTTGACCAGGTCTTCGTCGGCGCCCTTGGCGACGATGATGCCGCCACGCGGGCCGCGCAGGGTCTTGTGGGTGGTCGAGGTGACCACGTGAGCATGTTCCAGCGGGCTCGGGTAGACGCCGGCGGCGACCAGGCCGGCGACGTGCGCCATGTCCACGAACAGGTAGGCACCGACCTTGTCGGCGATGGCACGGAAGCGCGCCCAGTCGATCACCTGCGAGTAGGCCGAGAAACCAGCCACGACCATCTTCGGCTTGTGCTCCAGGGCCAGGCGCTCGACTTCGTCGTAATCGATCAGGCCCTGGTCGTTCACGCCGTACTGCACGGCGTTGAACAGCTTGCCCGAGGCATTCACCTTGGCACCGTGGGTGAGGTGGCCGCCGTGGGCCAGGCTCATGCCAAGGATGGTGTCGCCCGGCTGCAGCAGCGCGAAGTACACGGCCTGGTTGGCCTGCGAACCGCTGTGCGGCTGCACGTTGGCATAGTCCGCACCGAACAGCTGCTTCAGGCGGTCGATCGCCAGCTGCTCGGCGATGTCCACGTATTCGCAGCCGCCGTAGTAGCGCTTGCCCGGGTAGCCTTCGGCGTACTTGTTGGTCAGCTGGCTGCCCTGGGCTTCCATCACCGCCGGGCTGGTGTAGTTCTCGCTGGCGATCAGCTCGACGTGGTCTTCCTGGCGCTGGGTTTCAGCGGCGATGGCCTTGGCCAGTTCGGGATCGTAGGATTCGATGCGGACGTCACGCGGGAACATCGGGTACTCCAGCAGGCAGGGAAAAAGGGGTACGGCTCAGCCCTCGATTGTAGCCCCGCACCGGCCCGCTGGGGCCGAAACAGACGGGGCCGGCATCCCCGAAGGAATCCGGCCCCGTATGGTTTCGATTGATGTCGTGGGGTCAGAGCCCTTTCCGTTGGAAAGGGATCCGACCCCAGCCGCGCCCCTCAGCGGCTGCTGAGTACGTACTGGGCGATCACACCGGTCGCGATGGCGACCAGCAGCATGTTGCCGCGATCATCGCGGATCCACTGGTGGCCGTACGGCGGGCGGCGCAGGTTGTAGCGCGGGTAGTCGTTCACCACGTAGATCGGGCCACGGTAGTAGTCGCGGTAGCGGTGGCCGACCTTCCAGCCGTAGCCGGGGCCATAGGCAGGGCGATAGACCACCCGCGGCGGTGCCGGACGGTAGTAGCGGTCATGGTCGCGGTGCCAGTCGCGGCGGTCGCGCTCCCAGTCGCGCCGGGCCTCGCGGCGGTCGCGCTCCCAGTCACGGCGGTCCTGGCGCCACTCACGGCGATCCTCCCGCCATTCACGGCGGTCGTGGTCGCGGCGATGGTCGTTGTCGGCGAAGGCCGGGGCCACGGCGCCCAGTGCCAGCACAGAGGCCACGGCACTGGCCATTACTCGATTGATGCGCATGTCAGACCTCTGCTTGGGTGGGTGGTGAACCCATATTGCGCAACCGATCTGAACCGTTTCCGGCTGGAAACGCTTCCCGCTGCAGGACTGTGACCGAGTATTCAGGCGATAGCCAGCCCGGCGGCGCCTCCCGGGAGCGGCCCGGAACCGGTTCCGGCTATAATTGGTGGTATTCCATTTCAGTCTGTGCCCGCTGCCGCAACGGGATGTTCCCGTGACGGGTCGGGCGCAGGGCCGCGCCTACGGAGACCGCATGTCCTCGCAATACATCTACACCATGAACCGCGTGTCCAAGGTGGTCCCGCCCAAGCGGCAGATCATCAAGGACATCTCGCTGTCCTTCTTCCCGGGCGCGAAGATCGGCCTGCTGGGCCTGAACGGCGCCGGCAAGTCCACCGTGCTGAAGATCATGGCCGGCGTGGATACCGATTTCGAGGGCGAAGCCCGCCCGCAGCCCGGCATCAAGGTCGGCTACCTGGCGCAGGAACCGGAGCTGGACCCGACCAAGACCGTGCGTGAAGCGGTCGAGGAAGGCGTGGGCGAAGTGCTGCAGGCACAGGCCGCGCTGGAAGCGGTGTACGCCGCCTACGCCGAGGAAGGTGCCGACTTCGACGCGCTGGCCAAGGAACAGGAGCGCCTGGAGGCGATCCTGGCCGCTGGCGACGCACACACGCTGGAAAACCAGCTGGACGTGGCCGCCGACGCGCTGCGCCTGCCGCCGTGGGATGCCATCGTCGGCAAGCTGTCAGGTGGTGAAAAGCGCCGCGTGGCCCTGTGCCGCCTGCTGCTGCAGAAGCCGGACATGCTGCTGCTCGACGAACCGACCAACCACCTCGACGCCGAGTCGGTGGAATGGCTGGAACAGTTCCTGGCGCGCTACACCGGCACCGTGGTGGCCGTCACCCACGATCGCTACTTCCTGGACAACGCCGCCGAGTGGATCCTGGAACTGGACCGCGGCCGCGGCATTCCGTGGAAGGGCAACTACACCGACTGGCTGACCCAGAAGGACGAGCGCCTGAAGCAGGAAGACAACCAGGAAAAGGCCCGCCAGAAGGCGATCCAGAAGGAACTGGAGTGGTCGCGCCAGAACGCCAAGGGCGGCCGCACCAAGGGCAAGGCCCGTCTGGCCCGCCTGGAAGAGCTGCAGTCGGTCGATTACCAGAAGCGCAACGAGACCAACGAAATCTTCATCCCGCCGGGCGAGCGCCTGGGCAATGCGGTGATGGAGTTCAAGAACGTCTCCAAGAAGTTCGGCGACCGCCTGCTGTTCGACAACCTGAGCTTCCTGGTGCCGGCCGGTGCCATCGTCGGCATCATCGGCCCGAACGGTGCCGGTAAGTCGACCCTGTTCAAGATGATCACCGGCCAGGAAAAGCCGGATACCGGCGAGATCGTGGTCGGCCCGACCGTGAAGCTGTCCTACGTGGACCAGAGCCGCGACGCGCTGGAAGGCAACCACAACGTCTTCCAGGAAATCGCCGGCGGCCTGGACATCCTCAACATCAACGGCATCGAGATCCAGTCGCGCGCCTACATCGGCCGCTTCAACTTCAAGGGCCAGGACCAGCAGAAGATGGTCGGTTCGCTGTCCGGTGGTGAGCGTGGCCGCCTGCACATGGCCAAGACCCTGCTGCAGGGTGGCAACGTGCTGCTGCTCGACGAACCGTCCAACGACCTGGACATCGAAACCCTGCGTGCGCTGGAAGATGCGCTGCTGGAGTTCCCGGGCAACACCTTCGTCATTTCGCATGACCGCTGGTTCCTGGATCGCATCGCGACCCACATCCTGGCGTTCGAAGGCGACTCGCACGTGGAGTTCTTCCAGGGCAACTACCGCGAGTACGAAGAAGACAAGCGCCGCCGCATGGGCGACGACGCCGCGCCGAAGCGCCTGCGCTTCAAGGCGCTGAAGTAAGGCAACCGGAAAGGCCGCGCTCGCGCGGCCTTTCTCATTTCGGTAGGTCACCACCGTTGGTGGTGACGCTTTGAAGCGTACCGACCAACGGTCGGTACCCACGTTCTGCATTCGGGTAGGTCACGACCGTTGGTCGTGACACCTTACTGTCGCGAGAAGCCCCATGTCCCTGTTCGAGCGCCTGTTCCAGCTGCAGCAGCACGGCACCACCGTGCGCACCGAGCTGCTGGCCGGTGTCACCACCTTCCTGACGATGTCCTACATCGTCTTCGTGAACCCCGAGATCCTCGGCACCACCGGCATGGATGCGGGTGCGGTGTTCGTGGCCACCTGCCTGGCCGCCGCACTGGGTTCGGCAGTGATGGCGCTGGCCGCCAACTTCCCGGTCGGCATGGCGCCCGGCATGGGCCTGAACGCGTTCTTCGCCTTCACCGTGGTCGGCGCCGCCGGCCTGCCGTGGCAGCAGGCACTGGGTGCGGTGTTCATCTCAGGCCTGGTGTTCCTGGTGCTGTCGCTGACCGGAGTACGCGCGTGGCTGGTATCGGGTATTCCCTCATCGCTGCGCTCGGCCATCGTGGCCGGCATCGGCCTGTTCCTGGCGATCATCGCGCTGCAGAAGTCGGGCGTGATCGTCGGCAATGAAGACACGCTGGTGGCACTGGGCCCGTTGAACACGGCGCCGCCGCTGCTGGCACTGGCCGGCTTCCTGCTGATCGCGGTGCTGGAAGCGCGCCGCATCCGCGGTGCGATCCTGATCGGCATCCTGGCCGTGACCGGCGCTGGCTGGGCATTGGGCGACGTGCAGTACCAGGGTCTGGTCTCGCTGCCGCCGAGCCTTGCACCCACCTTCCTGCAGCTGGACCTGCCGGGCCTGCTGCACCATGACGGCGGCGCACCCATCGCAGTACTTCTGCAGGTGGTGCTGGTGTTCGTGCTGGTGGAAGTGTTCGATGCCACCGGTACCCTGTACGGCGTAGTCGGCCGGGCTGGCCTGCTGAAGCTGCCGGGCGCGCAGAAGCGTTTCGGCCGCGCGCTGCTGGCCGACAGCACCGCGATCGTGGCGGGCTCGATGCTCGGCACCAGCAGCACCACGGCCTTTGCCGAAAGCGCCTCCGGCGTGCAGGTGGGCGGCCGCACCGGCCTGACCGCACTGGTGGTGTCGGCGCTGTTTCTGGCGGCGCTGCTGTTCTCGCCGTTGGCAGCGATGGTGCCCAGCTATGCCACCGCGCCGGCCCTGTTGTTCGTGGCTGGCCTGATGCTGCGTGAGCTGGTGGAAGTGGACTGGAGCGACCTGACCGAATCGGTGCCGGCGGCGCTGTGTGCGCTGGCGATGCCGTTCACCTACTCGATTGCCAACGGCCTGGCGTTCGGCTTCATCGCCTATGCCGCGCTGAAGGCGGGTACCGGGCGCTGGCGCGAAGTGCATCCGGCGGTGTGGCTGGTGGCGGTGCTGTTCACCCTGCGCTACGCGTTGGAATAAGCGGTAGGCGATGCCGGCCAGCGGCCGGCACTACCAGATGGTGATTCACCTGCCATCCGGGGCGCGATGCCGGCCAGCGGCCGGCACTACCAGATGGTGATTCACCTGCCATCCGGGGCGCGATGCCGGCCAGCGGCCGGCACTACCGGGTGGTGATTCACCTGCCACCTTGGGCGCGATGCCGGCCAGCGGCCGGCACTACCAGGCGCGGGGTTCACCCGCCACGCACGGCGCTCTGGGATGATGCAGGCATGGTTCGGCCCGACCTTCCCGCGGATCCGTCTTCGCCGTTGCGCCGCCGGCTGCTGCGCGCGGCGGTGCTGGCGCCGTTGGCCAGCATGCTCGCCACCCTGCCCGGCTGCTCGCTGCCGGTGCAGGTGGATGGCACCTTCCTGCAGCCGTGGCGCAGCCACCTGCAGTGGGGCCTGGCCGACTGGCAGCGATCCTTGAAGCTTGCGCGTACGCTGGGCTGCCGTCAGCTGGTGCTGCAGTGGACTGGCATCGTCGGTGGCAGCGACGGCGACTGGTCGCTGCCCGACGGCAGCCTGCAGCAGCTGTTCACCGCGGCCAGCGAGAACGACATCCGCATCCGCGTCGGCCTGCCCTTCCAGCAACGCTGGTGGCAGGCGATCGGGGCCGACGATGCCACGCTGCAGGCGTTCCTGGCCGACAGCCTCGCGCATGCACGCAACTGGTTGGCACAGGCCCCCTGGGCGCAGCAGCCGGCCTTCGAGGGCTGGTACCTGCCCTGCGAACTGGAGCAGTACCACTGGGCTGACCCGGCCCGCCAGCAGTGGCTGGCGCAATGGCTGCACCGGCTGGTGGAGGCCGCCAGCGCGCGCGGCGGCGACTGTGCGATTTCCTGCTACTTCAGCCGCCTGCAGACCGACGGCAACCTGGTCATGCTGTGGCAGGCGGTGCTGGCACAGGCCACGCTGCGGCCGATGGTGCAGGACGGCGTGGGCGTTGCCGGCGCTGGCAACGTGCAGCAGCTGCAACCGCTGCTCGATCATTTCCACGCACACGGCATCGGTTTCGATGCGATCGTTGAGTTGTTCCGCGAGCTGCCCGGCGGTCCCGCTGATGGCAGCGGGTTCAAGGGCGAAACCGCCGATGCCGCGCGCATCCAGCGGCAGCTGGCGTGGGCACGCGACAGCGGTGCGCAGCACGTGCTGGTCTATGCGCTGGAGCCGTGGCTGACCCAGGACACGCCGCAGGCCGCGGCGCTGCGACGACGTTGGGGCCTGCCTCAGTAGTAGAGGATGGCGGTGGCGAACAGGCCCTTGGCACGCTGCGTATCACCACCGCCGATCGCGAAGCGGTACTGCACGGTCAGGTCCAGGTAGGAACGCGGCGTGTTGTAGTGGTCCTCGCGGAACCAGTAGCGCACGCCCACGCCTGGCCCTGCGCCGAATGACCAGCTGCGCTGCGTATCGTTGAGCGCGAACGACTGCGCCGGGAACAGCGGGGAACGGATGTCGTGCACCCGCGAGCGCTGGTCCAGCCAGTCCGCCCCCACCACCACATACGGCGTGACCACCCAATGAGTCTGCCCGGCACCAAAGCGGAAGCTGCGCCCGGCGCGTAGTTCACCGGCAGCGAACCACTGTTTGCGATGCAGGCGGCCGTTGGCATCGCCGATTCGACGCACCGGCGTGCCATTGGCATCGAGTGCATCGAGGGTGAAGTGCGCGCTGTTGTCATCCCAGGTATAGCCGCCCTGCGCGTAGCCGCTGACCATCCACCACTGGTTGACGTCGGTGCGCAGATCGGTGCCGTGGTAATAGCCATAGGTCAGGTAGGACATCCAGCCACCGGAATCGCTGGCCAAGCGGTAGCGGGCCAGCGTGCTGGCTTCCAGTGGCGGGTTCCGGGCCAGCTGCAGGCGGCACTGCACGGCCGCCGATGCGGGGTAGACCTCGCCCTGGCGGGTTGCGCTGCCGAGGAACTGGCGGCGCTCGATGCCGGCGCTCAGGCCGGTCTGGCCGAAGGCGTAGCGCATGCCGAACGAAGCGATGGTGGACGGCCAGCCGGTGGTGGAACGCGAATGGCTGAGGCGTTCGGCGCGTGCACGCGCATCCGGCGTTGATTCGCCGGTGCACGGGTCCACCGCGCGGATCGATTCGTAAGTGCCACCCTCGTCGTACAGCGTGTTGAGCAGGCGTGCGTAGAGTTCCAGCGTGCCATGCTGGTCGTTGAAGGCCGGGGGCCGCCAGAACGCCTCCAGCGTGCTGAACACCGAATCGCCCGGCGTGCTGATCGCTGC
The DNA here is from genome assembly GCF_059370655.1 of Stenotrophomonas sp. YJH_SMC_133. Lineage (NCBI taxonomy): Bacteria > Pseudomonadati > Pseudomonadota > Gammaproteobacteria > Lysobacterales > Lysobacteraceae > Stenotrophomonas > Stenotrophomonas sp. YJH_SMC_133. The sequence continues at coordinate 186,964 of NZ_JCAFTW010000011.1, forward strand.
ACCGCCGACATTGGTCGCCGCCTGGCGCGCACCACGGAAACCCGCCGAGGCGATCACGCCCCACTCGCGCGAGTAATTGGCGATGGCATTGCGCACGTTGTAGCGTTGGCGCTCATCCAGTGGCAGCTCACCGGCATCGGCGCGATCAATGGCGCTACGCAGCAGCGTCACCGCCTGTGGATGGTCACCGTTGGCAGCGCTGGCGTAGGCCTGGTCGAGCACTACGCTTTTCGGTGCCCTGCCGGTGGCCTCGGCGGCCCGGAAGTCAGCCAGTGCGCGCGCCGGCTCATGGGCCTTCTGGTTGAGGTAGCCGCGCTGCATCAGCGCCCCCGCGTCATCAGGGCGCTGTGCCAGTGCCGCATCCAGGCGCTGCCGCGCTTCGTCCTGCTGGGCACGGTTGCCCGCCGCCAGCGTGGTGGTCAGCAGGCCTTGCAGGTTCGCGTCGTCCGGCGCGAGTTGCACGGCCTGCCGTGCCTCACCGATGGCATCGGCGTAATCCTGGCGCGCATAGGCAGCGTAGGCACGCTGTGCGGCACCACCATCGCCCTGCAGGTCGGCCGGCATCAGCTCGCAGACGCTGCCGCTGTCAACGGACTGGCAGTGCTGGACTGGTGCCAGGTACGCTTCGGCACCGATGCGGGGAAGCTCGCGACTGGAGCGGATCGCCCGGCTGCGTTGCTCGATGCCCTGCTGCAAAAGCTGCTGTGACCGTGCATCGCCTTCACCTGCCGGTACCGCCGCCTGCAACGGTGCCAGCAGTGCAGCTGCGCGCAACCGATCGCCTGCGGCCAGCGCCGCATCCACCGCCAGCAGGCGCACGTTGCGCTGCTGCATTGCTGACCCCGGCGCAGCGAGTGCGGTGTCGAAGTCCTCATTGGCGAGCACGGTATTGCCCTGGCGCTGGCGCAGGTAGCCGCGCATCACCCGTGCATTGAGATCCTGGCCGTCGGCCTGCAACGCCTGGTCGGCACTGCGCTCAGCGTCGGCCAGTTGATCGCCCTGCAGCTGCGCGGTGATCAGCAGCAACCGGTATGAAGCAACGTCGGGGGCCAGCTCCACGGCAGCGTGCGCCTGCTCAATGGCGGCGGCATTCTCACCTGCAGACAGCGATTGATAGGCCTGCTGGGCCAGCAGCAGCGCGCGTTGGCGGCCCAGTGCCACCCGCCGCGCGCGCAACTCCTCAACATTCGGTGCGCCCAGCTGCAGCGCGGTACCGATGGCGGCGTCGGCCTGTCCGGGCTGTTGCTGTGCCTCCAGCGCCGCCACCCACAGCAGCGCCCATGCGCCCTGTTGCGGCTGCTGCCGGAACGCCTGCTCGGCCTTGCTGGCGGCGACGCCCATCTGGCCGGCGTCGTAGGCCGCATAGGCTTCGGTTGCCAGCATATAGGCCTGCCGGCTATTGCGGTCGGTCACCGTTGCGGGTGCACGCGGTACCGCTCCGGTACGCGCCGCACCTGTGCTCGTCCTGGGCGCAGCGGCCAGCGCCGGCAAGGCCGGATCCTTCAACCCCGCATCCAGTGCACGACGTGCCTGCTGCTGCGCCTCGGCACCCCGCCCCAGTTTCTGCAGCGCATAGATCTGCAGCAGGCGCAGCCGCACCACGTCCGGGCGCAACCGGATCGCTTCGCTGGACTGCCGGTAGGCCGCGGGGTAATCGCCACGTTCATAGGCGGCAAACGCCTGCTCGGCGATGCGGTAGGCGGCACCGGACAATGGCAGTGGTGCATCGGTCTGTGCCAGCACCGGCGCGGCGGCCGTGGCCAATGCCACGGTGATGACAGTGGACAGCAGCGTGGTCTTCATGCCGGCAAGGCTCCGGGCGGCGGTGACTGCAGCGTGGCCGCACGCCGGCGCTGCTCCTGCATGGCCTGGGCCACGGCCTCTTCAGTGGTGATGCCCTGCTTGACCAGGTAGTCGCCGATGCGGCCGTCGCGCTGCGGCATGTAGTCGTCCAGTGCGATCTCGAAGCGTGCGTGATCGATCAGGCGCATTTCCACCAGCAGATCGCCCAGCAGGGGCACGTTGTCCAGCTGCCATTGCCGGTCGCCACCGATCAGCCGCAGGCCGGCGTTGATCTCGCTTTCGCGGGCGATACTCTGTTCAATGTGGTTGCTGCGCGTTTCCTGCTTCAGCAGGGCCAACGCGTCTTCGGGCAACGGGCTGGCTACGGCCAGCCGCAGGGTGCCTTCCTGGCGCGGCGGCAGCGGCAGCATGCGCCATTGCACGCAGGCATCGGCACTGATCGGGAACTGGCAGGCGCGCAGGTAGTCCACGTCGATAACCGCGCGTGGCAGGTCACCCTGGAAGGCGATGGCCTCGGCCAGCGTTTCATCATCCAACCAGCCCTGGGTGAGCAGGATGCGGCCCAGCGGTTGCTGGCGGCCTGCCTGCTGCTGCTCCAGCGCCTGCTGCAGGCGTTCGGGTTCCACCGCCTGCCAGGTGGTCAACAGCTCACCGAGCTGCTTGCGGGTCTGCACCAGCTGCGCCGCATCGGGGAAGTCGTGCATGGTCTTGTCCCAGACCATGCGCTTGCCGAACAGCAGGTAGGCCAGGAACACCTTCCAGGCACGGGCGGTGGCCATGAAATTGATCATGTTGCCGACCACCATGCGCGGGATGGACATCAGCGCGTGCTCCCAGCCGTACAACCGGTTGACGAAGTAGAAGCGCTGCACGACCCGGGTCGCCAGCGCTGCGGTGGTCAGCAGCGCGACATTCATCTGCCAGGTACCGGCCTGGAACACGCTGGGAAACTGCATCGTCCACAGCCCGGTCATCTTCAACAGCCAGAACAGCAGCAGTTGCAGGAAGATGATGTAGGCGACGATGCTGACGAACGAGGTGATGATGCCTTTTCGGTCACGCGCCAGCAGGTACTTGGTGGCCAGCGAGCCACGCCAGCCCAGCGACTCCCAGCTCTGCAGGCCGATGCCCAGCACCCAGCGCGCCTTCTGCCGGTACGACGCGCGGAAGTTGTCGGGGAAGTACTCGCGCACGCACAGCGCCATCTGCTGGGTGCGCTCGCGCACCGGCCCCCAGCCGAACCAGGATGGGCGGCGCACGCGGAACTGCACGGGGAAGCGGGCGAAGATCGACTGCATGCCCATGGCTGCCAGCCTCGCACCGACGTCGTAATCCTCGGTGAGGCTGTCGGTGTTGAAAGGCTGGTTGTCGGTCTGCGCGCTCAATGCCAGCAGCGCGCGCCGCGAGAAACAGGTACCAACACCGGCCGACGGCACCATGCCGGACACGCTCTCGCGCACCACCAGATCCTTGGCGTGCCATTCGGCGAATTCGTCCATGTAGACCCCGGCCACCAGTTCGTACCACTCGCGGTCCAGTGAGGTGACCGGCAGCTGGATCATGTCCTTGCGCGGCAGCAGGTAGTTGTAGAAACGCAGTTCCATCGGGTGCAGCACGTCCTCGCTGTCGTGCAGGATCACGCCGGCGAATTCGATGTCGTGGCGCTTTTCGTAATCGAAGATCGCCAGGATCAGCCAGTTCAGGCAGTCGGCCTTGCTGGTCGGCCCGTCGTGCGGCACTTCAACGCGGCGCAGGCGCTTGTAGCGGCGGCGCATGCGCTCGACTTCATCGATGGTCTGCTGGTCGTTGGGATAGGTGCCGACGAACACGACGTACTCGCGGTAGTCGAGCACGTTGATCATGTTTTCCACCATCTGCGCTATGACGTCGTACTCCATCCACGCCGGCACCATGATTGCCAGCGGCTGTTGCGGCCGCTGTATCAGGTCTTCCTGAGTCAGCGGCCGGTACGCTTCGCGGCGCTTGATGGTAAGCGCGCGCCAACTCTCGCGCACCCAGTACCAGACGTCGATGAACAGATCATCGAGGCTGGAGATCAGGATCAGCACGGCCACCGCCGCCGCCGTGGTTTCCAGGACGGCGTAGTAGTTGGCCAGCTGGATGTTCCAGAACAGACCGTCCACGGTGGATCAGTGCCCTGTGTTGGCGGACTTGCGGCGGCGCACCTGGGTGACGCGGGCGGCCAGCAGCGCGAACACGATCACGCCGACCAGCAGCAGCAACCAGACCATGTGCCGTTCCCACTTTGATTGTGGATTGCCATCCTGGGCAACGTGGCTCCCGTAAGGATCCTGGCGATCAAACTCACGCACGGCATCATTGCCGTCGAGCACCGCCAGATCACCGCGCAGCAGCCGGAACGGTGCGCCGAACGACGGTGCCTGTGCACCCAGATCGCTGTACAGCACGCCAAGCTGGCCGCCGGAGGTGCCGACCTGCACCACCGCGGCGCGATCCAGGCCGCTGACATCCAGCAGCGGCTGAGGCTTCCCGCCGATCAGCAGGTGGCCGTCCTTCAGGCCGGCCACATCGACACCCGACGGCGCCACACCGAAAGCCAGCCACGGCGCACCCGGGCTGATCGCCGCACCGGCATCGACCACCTTCAGCTCCGACGCCTCTGGCGAGGCCCCCACTGCACTGGCCACCGCGATCACCTTGCGCAGCGATGCCGGCGCGTCCTGCAGCCACGTAGCGGGCACGAACATCTGGTTGCCGCGTGACAGCTGGCTGCTGGCACCGACGAAGTCACTGCCCAGCGAACGCTTGGCCAGGGTCAGGTGGCTGCTGGGCAGGATCGAGACCGGATACGCGGTGGCCGGATCGTGGCAATAGGGGCGTGCCGGCTGGCGCAGGAAGCTGACGCGGATCTCGTTGCGTGCCGACAGCGCGTAGGCCGGCACCCTGGCCACCAGCCGTTGCGGCTGGCCGTTGGCCGACAGCACCTTGCCGCCCAGCAGGTAATCGTTGAAATGGATCGTGGCCACCGCGCCCTGCCCGGCCGCATTGGGGGCCGCCGAGACATCGATCACCACTTCCTCGGGCAGGCGCCCATCGGCCGACAACGCGCCGAGGTCGAAGCTGGCGCTGCGGTCCGCGCGGGTCACGACATCCATCGTGCCGGCGATGTTGCCGAGTCGGCTCAGCAGCACCTGGTCACCGTCCAGCTTCGGCGTGCCCGCTGCGCTGACCTGCAGGCTTAGGCCCAGTGCATAGCTGCGCCACTGCTCGGCGAACAGCCCGGCGACCTTGCCCGCCGCCGCCGGGTCGACTACCAGCGTCGGACGGCCGGCAACGGCCACCACGCGGACCGAGGCGGTGGCCGTGGGCTTTTCCAGGCCACCCATGTCGGTACCGCGCCACGCGGCGAACGCCGTGCCCGCGTCGGCGCCAGCGGTGGCAACCTGTGCGGCCAGCGCATCCAGTGCCGTGCGCACGCCAGCGCGCAGCGCATCGCTGCCGATCATCACCTCTGCGGCCAATGGCCCACTGTCACGCAGCGACAGCAGTGCCCCCACTTCGGCCAGATCCTTGATCGCATGCACGCGCTCGCCATTGGCCAGCGCGGCATAGGCCGGCACGACCTGCAGGCTGGCCGGGATGCTGATGCCGGTCAGGTCGACGCTGTCACCGACCTTGGGCAGTGCCAGCACCTGCACCTGCTTGCCACCGGCCTGCAGGGCCGCGCCAATGCGCCAGGCCGCGTCATAGATGGGGGCCTGCAGCGCCTTGCCGTCCACCAGCAGGCGCACCTGCGGGGGCAGCGCGCCCCAGGCCTTGGCCACGGTGTCCACGGCGCGGCCGTCGAAGCGGTAGCTGAAGCGCGAGTCCGGCGACAGCCGCAGCACGTTGGCCGGCGCGCTCTGGTCGGCACATTGGTAGTCGGACACGATCGACCACCAGCCGACGCCGACCCGCACGAAGCCGTTCTGGCGGGGTTCGCCATCGATGGCCAGCAGCTGGCTGGCGTCACCCTGTGCGTCGGTGATCGAGCGTGCGGCGATCGGATCGCCATCGACCGACCACAGGCCGGACGTGCGCCCGGCGTGGCCGCGCACGTAGCGCCCATCCAGCTGCAGCTGCGCATCGTGAGTGGCGACACCGGCCGGCACCGGCAGGTAGATCTCGCGCTGGCTCTCCTGCCCGCTGAGCACCAGCGGTTGGCGGAAACCGAGTTCACGCAGGGTCATCTGCCGGCTGACCGTGCTGTCGCCGCTCCACTCGGCGAACTGGCCGGCGACGCTGTCGGCGGCATGGGCACTGCCAACCACGCCCGACAGGACGAACGCAGCGGCGGATGCAAACAGGGGAGAGCGGCCGGTCTGGGTCATGGCGTCACTTCGCGTGGATGGGGGTGGACGGCGCCGCTGCTGCGGAGGCCGGGCGAGAATTCGGGAAGCGGCGTACCACGCAGGGCGGCGACGATGCGCGCGCTGGCGCGGCCATCGCCATAGGGGCTGGCGCCGGGATCGAAGCGGGTCGGGTGCGGTGGTTGTGCCAGTGCCGCGTTGACTGCCTCGACAATGCGCGAGGGCGTGGTGCCGACCAGCGTCACCACACCGGCCTCGACCGCCTCCGGGCGTTCGGTGACGTCGCGCATGACCAGCACCGGCTTGGCCAGCGCCGGCGCCTCTTCCTGCACGCCACCGGAGTCGGTGAGGATGACATCGGCGCGCTGCATCAGCCGCACGAAGCGCAGGTAGTCCTGCGGCGGCACCAGGTGCACGTTGTCGAGATGGCCGAGGTGGGCGTTGACCGGGCCCTGCACGTTCGGGTTCAGATGCACCGGGTACAGCACCTGCAGGTCCGGCCGTCGTGCCAGTTCAGCCAGCGCACGGCAGATGTCCTCGAAGCCCTGCCCGAAGCTCTCGCGGCGGTGGCCGGTGACCAGCAGCAGGCGACGATCGGGGTCAAGCATGTGGAAGGGTTCGTCAGCCCGCGCACGCAGCGCCGGGTCGGCATCCAGGCGCTCTACAGTCTGCTGCAGGGCATCGATGACGGTGTTGCCGGTGACCAGGATCTGCCCGCCCAGGTGTTCACCGGCCAGGTTGGCGCGCGAGCTGGGCGTGGGCGCGTACAACTGGTGGCCGACCACATCGATCACCCGCCGGTTCATTTCCTCCGGCCACGGCCGGTTGATGTCACCGGTGCGCAGTCCGGCCTCGACATGACCGATCGGAATGCGGTGGTGGAACGCGGCCAGCGCCGCGGTCATCGCCGTGGTGGTATCGCCGTGCACCAGCACCCGGTCCGGACGGACCTGCGTGTACAGCGCGTCAAGCCGTTCGAACAGCCTGGAACACAGGCCATTGAGGGTCTGGTTGGGCACCATGACATCCAGGTCATGGTCGGCGGTGATCTCGAACAGCGACATCACCTGGTCCAGCATCGCCCGGTGCTGGCCGGTGATGCAGACCACCGATTCGATGTCCGCAGCCTCGGCCAGGGCTCGCACCAGCGGCCCCATCTTGATCGCTTCCGGTCGCGTGCCGAACACCGACAGGACCTTCACCGCAGCGCTCCGGACAGCCGGTGCGGGGAAATGCCAGGAGCTGTAGCCACGTCTGGATCCTTTCGGCGTTCCCGTCCAATACCCGCAGGCAGGAGACGGTCACCTCATGAGGAGACTCCAAAATCGCGACGTACATCACATTCGAATGATGGTACGCGCGTCGTGGCATTGATCTTCATCGTTGGAAGATCAAGACGCAGTCAACGTCGCCCGTGTCACGGGCGACGTTGCGGTGGAACGCAGCAGTGGCTGCGGCCTGGGGCCGCCTTACTCGTACTGGATGGTGAAGGTGGCCTGGCCGTTCGCGACACCGGCACCGACCGTGCCGGCCTGGGTCTGCACATAGCGGGCGCGCAGCGGCAAGGTCATCGTGCTGGTGCCGGGGGTAGTGGTACCGACATTGACGGTCTGGCCGAAGCGCACTTCGCGCTCGGTGGTGCCATCGCGCTGGACCATCTGGATGCCGATGCGGGTGGCGCTGTTGGTGGCCGCACTGAGCTTCAGCACGCCCGGCATGTTCGAGCTGTCCTGATCGGCATCGAGGCGGATGCCGATCTTGCTCTGGTACTGCGCGACATTGCTGCCCTGGCAGTTCAGGCGGATCTCGAAATCGCGGTCAACGGCCTTGGAACCGACACCGGTGAAGGTAGTGTTGGGCACGCTGCCGAAATCGACGGCGATATTGCGGCTGCCGGCCTGCACTTCACAGGTCGGGCTGACCACGGTGGTGCCCGAGCCCTTGAAGGTCGAGGTCAGCACCGGCCGGCCAGGGCCATCGCCGTCGAAGTAGTACGTGGTGAAGCGGCCATTCGGCGCGATCACGCCGGAACCGGTCTGAGCGGCAGTCTTGATCAGCTGGATGCGGAAGCGACCGCCGTTCAGCGTGACGGTCGTGTAGCCGAAGGGAATCGAATGCGGGTAATAGACCTGGAACGTCCCTGCGTCTCGGAACAGCTTGATGCCAACGCCTGGGACATCGGTTTCAAAGGTGTCTGCAAATCCCGGTACCGGACGCCTCTGCGCCGCGTTGACATACTCTCCGCGCGAGTAGCCGCCGTTCCAGTCACAGCTGGCAACCCGGTCACGCTGGTTGATCGATTCGCTGATTTCCTTGATCACGCCACCGACCGGCGTGCTGGGCAGGATCACGATCTGCCCCATGTCCATGGTGACGTCCTGCGCAACGAAACCGTTGATCTGGATGCGGCAGGCCGCACTGGCCTGCTGTGCCAGCAACACACCGCCCAGCAATGCGAGGCCGGTGAATGCCTTGCGGCCACGGGAAGAAATCATCGGCATGCTGCCTCCAGCGGAATGAAGCCGGTCTTGGACGCATCTGCGCCCGCCGGAACCTGGTAATCGACGGTGCAGCGCTGGTCGGCGCCGGCGCCCCACTCCACCAGCAGGCTGCCCTGGTTCTTTTCACTGCGCACGTACAGGCGGCCACCCTGGCTGACCATGCCCACCGGCTGGCCCTGCTCATCCTTGACCTGCGCACCGAACGGCATGGTGCGGCCATCCGGGTTGCGCACCTGGATCAGCAGCGCGTTGCCCTTGCGGGTATCGAAGCGCAGGTAGCTGATGGCACCGGCGAACGGCGCGATCGACTGGCTGGTGCTTTCCAGCTCGACGTCGTGGGCCATGCCCTGCGGGTCGAGGGTGACGGTGTTGAGGCGGTACGGCGACACGTACGGGACCACCGCGTAGCCGCGGCCATCGACGCGCAGGCCCGGGGCGTTGCTGACGATCGCATCGCGTGCGCCCGGCGCTTCCACCAGCACCATGGTGTCGCCACGCTGCGGGGTGAAGGTGAAGCCGCCCGGATGCACGACCACGCTGCCGTTGGCACCGACCGAAGCCTGGCGGAAATCGCGCGAGTGGCTGTAGGTCGCGTTCAACGCGGAGTAGCGGCTGCGGTACTCGGCGTTGCCGACCGCGGTGGTGCCACCTTCGCGGGAATCGGACAGGGCCACGCCGTAGCTGAAGTTGTTGTCGACACCGGCCGAACCGGTGATGCCGACGTGGCTGTTGTCATAGCCACCGCGGTCGCGCACGCCGAGATCGGCGCTGAACGACACCGGGTGGGAACCACGGCCCAGCGGCACGCTCATCGACAACAGGTACTGGGTGTCGGAACGGCCCAGCACGCCCTCTTCGGTGCGCAGCGCCGAGAAGCCGTAGTTCACCGAACGCCAAGCGTTGTTGTAGCCCACCTGGTACTGCTTGGAGGTGCCGGAACGGTCGTAGAAGTCACGCACCGAACCGGTCACGTACAGCGCACCGCCGCGACGGCCCAGCGGCTGGTTCAGCGTTACCTGGAACTGGCTGCGCTGGCGGCCACGGGTGGTCGGATCGATGCCGCGCTTGTCCGAATCACGGCCGTACAGCGCGTCCTGCAGGCTGTAGAAGCCTTCGGTCGAATAGCGGTAGGCGGCCAGCGTCAGGTTGGTCCCGGTCTCGCCGATCATGTTGCTGTAGCTCAAGCGCACGCTGGCACCGGTGTGGTTGCCGTAGTGATCGAACGAGGTACGCGCATGGGTGACGTCGGCAGCGAATGCGCCGACCGGCGTGGACAGGCCGACGCCGTACAGCAGCGACAGGTAGCCATCGCTCAGTGCACTGCCACCGTACAGGGTCAGCTGGTTGCCGATACCGCGCTGGTAGGTGCCCTGCACCAGCCACGGCTCATCGGCCAGCAGCTTGTTGCGCACCTGGCCGGCCGTCAGCGAGTAACGCGACACGCCTTCGCGCAGCATCTGCGGCACCGAACCGAACGGCACCTTGAATTCGCGGCGGCGGCCATCGGCCTCGATCACGCTCACTTCCAGATCACCGCCGTAACCGGTCGGGTACAGGTCGTCGATGACGAAGCTGCCCGGCGACACGGTGGAGGAGTAGATCAGCTGCTCGTTCTGGCGCACTTCGATGCGCGCGTTGGTCTCGGCGATGCCGCGCACGACCGGCGCGTAACCGCGCAGCGAATCGGGCAGCATGCGGTCGTCGCTGGCCAGGCTGGCACCGCGGTAACCGATCGAATCGAACAGTTCACCGGTGGTGTAGGCCTCACCGATGGTGAGCATGCCGCGCACCTGCGGAATGCCGCGCTGCGCATAGGTGGCGATGCTCTGCCAATGGCGGCCGTCGCCCTCGGACCAGGTCAGGTTCGAATCGTGGCGGAACTGCCAGCCACCCAGGTTCATGCCGGCGTTGAGGCCGAGGTAGGCACTGCGGTTGCGCTGGCCACCTTCGACGCGGCTGTCGCTGTCGATGGCATTGAAGCTGTAGCCGACGAAACCGGCATTGATGCCACGGTCCCACAGCGCCGGGTTGACGTAGCCACGCGCCTCGCGGCGCAGGAACACCTGCGGGATGCTCAGGTCGTAGCGCAGGTTGCCGCTGTCATAGACGCCATAGGCATTGGCCATGCGCTGCTGGACCGGCACGCAGCTGGTCTTGTCGGTGGGCACGGACGGATCCTGCTGCAGCAGCATGGCCTCGCTGTCCACGCCCATTTCTTCCAGCATCGGCAGCGGCAGGCAGGCGTCGACACGGCCCTGCGCATCGGCCTTGAACTGCAGATCGCGACGGCCCTGCCAGGCACCGTTGACGTACACGTCGACACGATAGTTGCCGGCCACCATCGGGTTGCCGTTGCTGAAGGCCGCCAGGTCCACCTGCTTGGCCTGGCCAGACAGGAAGCTGGAGTTGAACTGCGCCGATTCCGGTGCACGCGCATTGGCCGCACCACTCTGCGCCATCAGCGCCTGTTCGCCGAGATTGGCCGGGGCAGCCAGCGCCCATCCTGGGCAGGCCACACCAGCAACCAGCAGGCAAAGCGCCTGATGGATCGACAATGTCAATCTGTTTCCGATCACACTGACATTCCTTCAATTCGCCGCACAGCGGCGGTGGCGGGATGCGCAGGCCAGGGGCCGGCGCGGCGCGTTCAGCCCCCGGTGCTGCCGAGGCGGATGGTGTGTTCCACCCGGCCGCCGTAGTCGTTGATGGTGATGAAGCGGACCTGGTCGGTGCCCGCCGGTGCGGCGAACTCCAGGCTCTGCTTCGGCGCGACCATCGCGCCCTTGTCCTCGACGGCCTTTTCACTGCTGCCGCTCACGGCATGTACTTCGGCCAGAGTGACGTGGAAGGGGCTCGGGTTTTCCACCCGCAGGCGGTCGCCATTGCGGGTCCAGCGCAGCGCTGCCGGTGCATCGTTGGCGACGCCCTTCAGGCCCTGCGGCCGGTAGAAAAGTTTCAGGCGCGAACGAAACGCGACCTGCAGGTAATTCTGTTCGCCGCTGTCAGCGTTGTCCGGGGACGGCGGCACATCCAGCACGTTGAGCCAGAACACCGACTCGCGGTCGGTCGGCAACTGCGCGCCGGAGAAGATCAGTCGCAGCGCCTGGCTGCGGCCCGGCTCGACGCGCGCGATCGGCGGCGTCAGTACGAACGGGGCATCGCTGGTATCGGCGGTCTGGTTGGCGTCGCCGCTGTCGATCCAGGCCTGCACCAGCGCCGGCGAATCGCCCACGTTGTCGACCTGCACGGTGACTTCGCGCGCCTGCGCCGGATAGATCACTCGCGTGCCATTGACCACCACGCCGGCCAGAGCGTTCTGGCAGAAGGGCAGCGTGAACGCTGCCAGCAGCAGCGCCCGGGGAAAGAATGCTTTCATCGGAAGTACTACGCTCGAGGTATGTGGCCAGGGGCCGCGATGCACGGGCCGGCGCGTACGCCGGCCAGTGCGGGTACGGCTACGATCAGTTGTAGATGATCGTGTACTTGACGCTGCTGGTGACGTCGCCCGGGGTGGCGGCGGCAGTGGCGTAGTACTCAGCGTAGTAGTTCAGGTCGGCCGAGCCGTCGGTGCCGACGGTGACCCACTGCGAGTTGGTCTGGGCCAGGCCAGCGCCGGCAGCCTTGATCGGCAGGACCTGGTTGTTCGAGCCCAGCAGCTGCAGCTGCACGTTGGTGGCAGCGTTGGCCGAGGCCTGGTTCAGCAGGCGGCCGGTGTTGAAGTCAACGGTCGAACCCGGCTCAAAGTAGGTCGCGACGTTGCCGGCGCTGCACTTGGTCAGGTTGATGGCGAACGGGGTACGACCGGCGACGGCACCGGCGGTGGCCAGGGTGTTCTTGGACACGGTCGGCAGGTTGACGGCGAAGTCCTTGCCGCCCGGGGTCGAGATGGTGCAGGTCTTGTCGGTCACCTTGCCGTTGAAGGTGATGGTGCCGTCGGCGGCGTTGGCGGCCAGCGGAGCGGCGGCCAGCATCAGAGCGGCAATGAGGTTGATCTTGTGCATTCGCTTTTACCTAACCCTACTGAAGAGATGAGAAGTAGAGGAGGAAGCAAGGAGCACTGCCGGGCTATCAAGACCCATCCTTGCGTCTCACCTGTGGCCGGACTCGGACATACCTTCCCCTGAATCCGTGACGCAAGTATAGGCACAACTGTGATGAAAGTCTCATTATTTTTCTGAACGCCAATTCATTGACGCCTCAAATGTGACGTGTTAGGCGAAATCATGGTTGGGGGAGCGCAAGGAATTTGACGGTGGCCGGATCAGGCCACAAACGACCCTGCATGACGCACCTGGCGGCGCATTCGGCATGCGCGGAAACAGGCCTTTTTAAGGTGGAAATCACCTTATTTGATGCGCATCACTCTTTGTTGGTGATGGCCCTAGCAGATTCGGAATCGTCCTATTAAAGACGGATCGAACCTGTCGCTAACTAGGACACACCGAACCAGAGAACGTGTCATGAGAACCTCCCTTCTGCTGTGCGTGGCCCTGATGTCCGTCAGTGCGCTGGCCCAGGCCAGCAGCGGCAGCATTCGTTTCAGCGGCCGTATCGCCGAGCCGGGCTGCATGACCAACCTGTCCCAGGGCGAGCTGAGCCTGGCGGCCTGCCCGCCGTCGGCCAAGGGCTCGACGGTGGCTGTGACGGCGCTGGCCGATGGCCAGGCCGCGACGCTGCGCGACGGCAAGCGCCAGGGGCAGAAGCTGTCGGTGTCGGCCAGCGCGATGCGCGCCGGCGATATCGCCTTCTCCGAGCGCTACAGCGTGCAGGCTTCGAAGCAGCAGCCGCTGCAGGGTGCCTACCTGGTGGTGGTCGACTACCTGTAAGCAGCACTGAAGGCCGGCGCGGTTACTCCGGCTGCGGCAGCTCGAAGACCTGACGCAGGTAGGCCAGGTAGCCGGGGTCGTCGCACATGCTCTTGCCCGGCGAATCGCTGAGCTTGGCCACCGGCTGGCCGTTGCAGCGGACCATCTTGATCACGATGTTCAGCGGCGTCGGACCCAGATCATTGGTCAGGTGGGTGCCGACGCCGAACGCGACCTGGCAGCGACCACGGAAGTAGTCGTACAGGCGCATGACCTTGGCGATGTCGAGCCCATCGCTGAACACCAGCACCTTGCTGCGCGGATCGACGCGGCGCTGCTGGAAGTGCGCCAGCATGCGGTCGCCCCAGTCGAACGGATCGCCCGAATCGTGGCGGACACCGTCGAACAGCTTGCAGAAGTACATATCGAAGTCGCGCAGGAACGCATCCAGGCCGACCACGTCGGACAGCGCGATGCCGAGGTCGCCGCGATACTCGCGTGCCCACGATTCCAGCGCCGCCACCTGCGAGTCACGCAGGCGTGGGCCCAGCGCCTGGAAGGCCTGCAGATACTCATGGGCCATGGTGCCGTGCGGGGTCATGCCATACAGGCGGGCGAAGTGCACGTTGCTGGTGCCGACCAGCTGCGGGCCCAGTGCATCGCGCAGCAGCGGCAGCAGGCGCGCGTGCCAGTCGCGCGAGTAGCGGCGGCGGCTGCCGTAGTCGGCGATGCGGCACTGTTCGAAACCGGGGGTATCGCGCAGCAGCGCGGCCTTGGCCTGCAGGCGGCGCTCGCCTTCGGCGAAGTCAGGCGTGGTGGTGTTGCGGAACCAGACTTCGTTGATGATCGCCAGCAGCGGCACTTCGAACAGGATGGTGTGCAGCCACGGGCCGGTGATGTCCAGTTCGATCTCGCCGGGCACGGTCTTCGACGCGCGCAGCTGGATGTACTTGCGGTCGAGGTGGAACAGGCCGAGGAAATCGGCGAAGTCGGGCTTCACGAAGCGCAGGCCACGCATGTAATCCAGCTCCGCGTCGCTGAAACGCAGGCTGCACAGGTGATCGATCTCTTCGTCGATCTGGTCGATGTAATGGGCCAGGTCGATGCCGGGCGTGCGGCACTTGAACCGGTACTGCACCTGGGCACCGGGGTGCTGGTGGAGCACCGCCTGCATCATGGTGAACTTGTACAGGTCGGTGTCGAGCAGGGACTGGATGATAGGCATGGGGCGGATTATGCGCCCAGCAGGGTGAACCGGGGGCGCGGCCAGTGGATCCACACCATGCGTGGATGACCCTATCCATGCAGCCGAGCGTGGGCTCGGCTCTACAACGACCTGCGCAGCAGGCGCGGCACCAGCATCAGGGCGTGCGCCCAGATCGCGCCCCACACCGCCACGCGCACCGGCAGCGAACGCTGACTGGCCTCGAACTTCTGGAAATAGCGCCACAGGCCCCGGTGCTTGTGCCATTCCACGAAGAACGGCCGTGAGCGGCTGGAGACACCGCGCACATGGGTGACCTGCAGGTCGTTGGCGATCGCCACCACCGCGCCAGCCTCACGTGCGCGCCGGCACAAGTCCAGGTCTTCGGCGTGCAGGCGATAGCCAGCGTCCCAGCCACCGATGCGGTCGAACAGCGCACGCGGCATCAGCAGCAGCGCGCCAGACAACGCCGGCACCCGCTGCAGCGCCTGCTGCGGATCGCGCGGGACCGACAGCTTCGAGCCTTTGCCGGGCGAACGCAGCATCAACAGGAAATCCGGATCACGACGGCGCACGGCCTCGTCGGCATGGCCATGCTCGTCCAGCTGTTCGACACCCAGCAGGCAATCCCCCAACCGTTCGGCACGGCTGCGCAGCTCGGCCAGAGTATCGGGCTCGACCATCAGGTCCGGGTTGATGAAGGCCAGCCACGGGCTGTGCGAATCGGCCACCCCCTGGTTGTTTGCGGCGGCAAAGCCGGGATTGTCCGGATTGCCGACAAAACGCACGCGCGGGTCGTGGCTGGCATGGCGCTGCACGATATCCAGCGTGCCATCCATCGAGCCGTTGTCGATCACCCGGATTTCGGCCACGTCCCGCGCCTGGCGCAGGCGCGAGAGACAGGCATCGATGGTGCTGCCGCTCTGGTAGGTGACGACGATGGCGGCGATGGCAACATTCAAACGGGTGGCTCCGGCGCGGAAGGAACGAACAGGTCGCCCTGTTCCTTCGGCATTATCGCCTGCCGCATGCGCTGCTGCAGGTCGGCACGCAGCCCGCGCAGCGGGTCGTGCATCAGGAAGTCCGCCAACCGAGGCACCCAGCCCGGCCAGCGCGCAGCCAGCGCTTCAAGATCGCCGTCACGGCTGACCGCCTCCCCTGCCCGGCTGACGAAGGCGGTCTCGCACAGCACGTTGCGCCATCCCAGGCCGGCCATGCGCAGGCTCAGGTCCACCAGCGCCGCGTTCCAGCCGGCGTAGCTGTCCACGTCCAGGCCCCCGGCACGTCGACGCGCGTTGCCCCGCACCAGCACCGCATGGGTGACTGCGGACGGCAGCTCGGGGTGCAGGGTTGGCAATGTGGCACAGGTATGCGCCAGCAGGGCCGGATCATGGGGTTCGGGATTGATTTCGCCCAGCCGTGGCCACGCAGCGGTTTCGCCGGCATTGCACCACGGGGTTGCGGTGGCGATGGCGGCATCGCGGGCGAAGGTGTCCTGCAGCTGCTGCAGCCAGCCCGGCGCGGGCACGCTGTCCGGTGCCAGCACCGCCACGTCCATGCCATCGCAGGCGCGCAACATCTCGTCCAGGTGGGCCACCTCGCCCAGCGGCCGCGCGCGGCGGGTGTACTCGGCCTGCAGTGGCGTATGCGCCAACCAATGTTCCACCACCGCCTGCGCGCGCGGCCCGGTCTGCGCATCGTCGGCCAACCAGACCGCGGTGCCCGGCGCGGTGCCGGCATCCAGTGCGGCCAGGCAGCGGTCGAGCGCGGCATCGTCCACGCACAGCGGCAACAACACGATCGCCCCCATCCCGCCTCCGTGGTTGTCGTTAGCCACAGCCTAGCACCGGGAGGGTATCGGCCGGGTTGCACCCGGCACCGGCACCGGCAGAGGCCAGAGCCAGAGCCGAAGCAACAGCCGGAGCAAAAGCTGGGTTCCTGGGGGATGGCGGGGTGGGTCCGGTTGCGGGGGACGCTGCAAGTACGTCCATGTAAGCTCGGTCGCCGCATCCATGCGGCTCACGCCCCCACAACCGGACCCACCCCGCCTTCGACAGTTTTCCGCGATCTGTCGGGCATTGCCTTCTGTAGAGCCGAGCCATGCTCGGCTCAGATGTTTCAGATCTCGAAATATTCGATTTCGATGGAGAGTCATCCACGCATGGCGTGGATCGTGTCGACCAAGGTCGACACCTACCAACAGCAGCAGGCAACTGTCGAAGGCGGGGCACTGTGGGTTTGCGGGGTGTGAGCCGCATGGATGCGGCGACCAAGCCTTATCTGATGAAAATCTGTCAGCGTAGGTGTCGAGAGCCGGCGTGGGCCGCCGTACGAGCCTGGATCTCGACGATCGCCATGTAGCTTGGCGCCCACGCCGGAATCTCCCTTGATCCGCCCGAACAGTTGCTGG